>NZ_JBFBAO010000062.1:0-24192 GCF_040682255.1 Micromonospora sp. NPDC051296
GGCGGCCCGGGAACACGAGGGACGCACCTTCGAGATCTGGCGGGCGGTGGACAGCTTCGCCGGCCTCGGCCCGCAGGACAAGGCGTACCTGGTGGACCGCTGCTCGGGCACGGTGACCTTCGCCCCGGCGCTGGATCTGCGGACGCCCGGCGATGATCCGACCGACGGGTCGCTGTCCTTCGGGGACGGCGCGGTCGCGGCGGTGCCGCCGGCCGGGCGGCAGGTGCGGCTCTGGTACCGCGCCGGTGGCGGGCCGGCCGGCAACGTGGCGGCGGGCACCCTGACCAGCCTGCGTGACCCGCTGCCCGGGGTGAAGGTGGTCAACCCGCTGCCGGCGGCCGGCGGCCGGGAGATGGAGGCGATGGAGTCGGTGCTGCTGCGCGGACCGTACGCCTTCTTCGCCCAGCAGCGCGCGGTGACCGCCCGGGACTTCGAGGTGCTGGCCACCGCCTCCGGCGGGGTGACCCGGGCCCGCGCGTTCACCCGGGCCGCCGTGTACAGCTTCGCCCGCCCCGGCGAGGTGGAGGTGGTGCTGGTGCCGCACGTGCCGGCCGACGCGCGGCCCGGCGGCCAACTGCCGGTGGCGGTGCTGCGCGAGCACGAGGTGGAGGAGGCCCGGTTGCGGGTCGAGGCGGACCTGGAGCGGCGCCGCTCGCTGGGCGCCACCTGCCGGGCGAGCTGGGCGCGGTACAAGGCGGTGTCGATCCGGGCCCGGGTGGTGGTCCGCCGGGAGGAGGACGTCGACGCGGTCCGCCGGCGCATCCACGACCGGCTGCACCAGACGCTGAGCCCGCTGCCCACCGCGCTCAACCCGGCCGGCTGGGCGTTCGGCGAGCCGCTGCGCGCCTCCAACGTCTACCGGCTGCTGGAGCACGCCGAGCCGGGGGTGCGTTACGTCGAGTCGGTGCGGTTCGTGGTCGACGAGGCGCCGGACAACCAGGTGCGGACCCTCGCCGCCGACCAGTACCAGCCGCGCACCTGGTACGCCGGCAGCGGCCCGGTGCTGTTCCGCTCCACCAACGCCGGCGCCGGCTGGGAACCGGCGGGACGCTTCGACGGGGAGGCCGTGCAGCGGGTGGCGCCCGCCCCCGCCCCGGTCCGGCCGGGCATCGTGCCCCGACCCGGCTCGGTGGCGGTGGCGACCGTACGGGCCAGCGGCGGCTCCCGGGTGCACCTGAGCACCGACCTGGGCGAGACCTGGTCGTTGCTGGCCGACCTGGACTCGCGGATCAGCGACCTGGCGTGGATCGACCGGGACGGCGCCGGGGCGCTGCTGGTCGCCACCGACACCGGCCTGTACGAGGTGTCGCTGCTGCCCGGCGCGGTGCCGTTGCAGATCCTGGTCGACCCGGCCGACGCCGACCGGGGCTTCTACGCGGTGCGGTCGTTCGTCTCCGAGCGCGGCGCGCCTGGGGTGGCGGTGGCGGCGCAGGCCGGCTTCGGGGTGTACCTGTCGGGCAACGCCGGCCGCCCGGGCACCTTCACCCACGTCGGCCTGGCCAACGTCGACAACCGGGTGCTCGCCGTGCAGTACGACGGCCCGGCCACCCTGCTCTGGAGCGGCGCCGGCGAGCCGGACCCGAAGAAGCCCGGGCAGGGCTGCTTCCGGGCCCGGCTGTTCGAGTCCGACGTGAAGTGGCAGGCGGTGCAGGCGGGCTGGATCGGCGGCACCTGTCGGGACCTCGCGTTCAGCGGCACGCTGGCGCTGGCCGCCACGCAGAGCGGCGGGGTGCTGCGGCTGGACACCCTGGCGACGCAGCCACAGTGGGCACCGGTGATGGTCAACTGCGGGCTGCCGCTGCGCGACCGCACCCGGTTCGTGCCGGTGGACGCGGTCGCCGCCACCGCCGGACCGGAGCGGCTCGTGCTGGCCGGTGGCGAGCGCGGGGTGCACCGCAGCGCCGACGCGGTGGACTGGTCGGCCAGCGCCAACCAGGCCACCGCCGACGTGGTCACCGTCCCGGACACCTGGCTGCTCTGCTCCGGCGAGCACGACATCGAGGTGGTGCGGCAGGATGCGTCGAGCGGCCATTGAGCGGCTGCTGCCCGCGGCGTACCAGCGGGCAGGCGTGCCAGGCAGCGTGCTGTGGGCGCTGCTGGACGTGATGGAGGCGCTGCACGCCCCGGACGAGGCGGTGCTGGCCGAGGTCGACGCGCTGTTCGCGCCGTACCGGGCGCCCGGCGGGATGGTCGCGTACCTGGCCGGGTGGGTGGCGATGGACCACGTGGTCGCGGCGCCCCGGCGGGACGCCCCGCTGCCGCTGCCGCTGAGCCGGCTGCGCGACCTGGTGGCGCACGGCGCGCTGCTGGCGGCCTGGCGGGGCACCCCGTACGGGCTGCGCACCGCGCTGGAGTTGGCCACCGGGGTCACCGGTTTCGTCCTCGACGAGCCGGCCGACCGGCCCTTCCACGTGGTGGTCCGGGTGCCCGCCGCCGCGGCCGACCAGGTGCCGCTGGTGAGTCGGATCGTCGAGGCCGAGAAACCGGCCGCCGTCACCGCCGAGATCACTCTCGATGGCCCCCCGCCGGACCGTGCGGTCGGCCGGGCCAGCGTCCCGCCCCCCTCTCCTGTCCCCACCCCTCCCGTATCCGCTCCCGAGGAGCCGTCATGACCACCGAATGGACCGTCGTCGCCGCCGCCGGACAGTTCACCCTGGACGCCCGCAACGCCGGAGAGCTGACCTTCACCGTCTCCAACCCGGGCCTGGCGCCGGACACGGTGGTGTTCGACGTGGCGCCCGGCGAGGGCACGCAGCGGTCGTGGTTCACCGTCACCGAGCCGCAGCGGGTGGTGCCCGGGCAGGGCTCGGTGTCCTTCCTGGTACGCCTGGCCGTGCCGCCGGGCACCCCGCCGCGCCGCTACGACATGACCGGGTTCGCGTACTCGGCGAACACCGCGCCGGAGGAGAGCTCCCGCTCCAGCGGACGGGTCACCTACGAGGTGCAGGCGGTGGCGCCGCCGAAACGTACGCCGTGGCCGTGGATCGCCGCGGCGGCGGCGCTGGTGCTGGTGGTCTCGGCGGTGGTGGTGTTCCTGGTGACCCGGGGCGACGACCCGCCGCCGGTGGCGCAGGTGGTGACCATCGAGGCGGAGACCCTGGTGACCGGGGCCCGGGTCGACTCGCCGGCCGGTTCCGGCGCGACCGTGCTGGTGCAGCAGAACTGCTGCGAGGTGACCTGGTCGCAGGACGCCCAGCTGTTCTTCCTCGGGCGGGCGATCAACGACCGGGTCACCGTGACGGTGGACCTGCCCACCGAGGCGAACTGGCAGTTCTCCGCCGTGCTGACCACCGCGCCCGACTACGCCAACATCGTCTTCCTGATCGACGGTCGGCAGGTCGGTGACCCGTTCATCGGCTACACCTCCAAGGTGCAGATCACCGACTGGATCGACGTCGCTCGGCTGCCACTCCACGCCGGACCGCACCAACTCACCCTGGTCGCGATCGGCAAGACCCAGAGCACCGACCGCTACTTCGCCGGCATCGACACCATCCGGTTCACCGAGGTACCGCCGGACGACAAACGATGAGCGGGCAGCAGAAGGCGCTGCTGGCCGCTCTCGGCGTACTGCTGGTGGTGTTGTTCGCGGTGGCGGTGGGCGCGGGCCGCGACGACCGGGGGGATCCGGCGGGACGGTATGCGCTGGTCGACCTGTTGGGCGGGGCCGGCGGCGGGCGCAGCGTGGTCGACCCGGCCACCGTCGACGCGGACTGCGCCGAGGCGCCCGGACAGTTGGCCGTCACCGGGCGCTGCGCGCTGCGCGTCGCCGATCCGGGCGGGCTGCGCACCCTGATCCTGCGTGGCCCGGACGCGTTCACGGTCGAGGCCCCGGCACCCGGGGACGCCGACTTCACCGTCGAGGACACGGTCACCCCGGCCGCCGACGGCACCGGCGCGGTGGCCCGCGTCGCCGTGGACCGGGCCACCACGGTGGTGGTGAGCTGCCCCGGCGGCTGCCTGGTCACGGTCGCGGAGTCCTGAGGCGGGGAGGTCGGGATGGGTGCGTTACGCAAGCCGTTCCTGCTGCTGGCCATGCTCGCCCTGGTGCTGGCGGTCGGCGTCGAGGTCGGCGCCGGGCTGCTGCTGGGCGGCGGGGACGCCGGCGCGGCGCTGGTCGGCAGCGCCGGGGACCTCGGGGTGGAGGTCGGCGACGTGAGCGGGGTCAGCGAACCGTCCGGCCGGGGCACCGGCTATCTGGCGCTGATCGACGCGGTGGCGCTCTGGACGACCGGGCTGTTCTGTCTGGGCCTGGTGCTGCCCGAGCGGATCCAGGGGCGGGTGCAGGGCGTGGCCACCCTGATCTTCTCGATCATCCTGATCATCGTGGCGTTCGTTGCACTGATCGTCGCCTTCATCGAGCTGATGATCATGGTCTCGCTGTTCCTGGCCCCGCCGTTCGGCACGCTGGCGTACCTGGCGCTCTGGGGTTTCTTCCCGGTCGGCGATGCCGCCGTGCTGCTCGGCCTGGTGCTGCTGCTCAAGCTCGCCTGGGCCGGGCTGCTGCTCCTGGCCCAGCCCAAGTTCCTCCAGAACAAGGGCCTGGTACTGCTGATCCTGACCAGCCTGCTCTGCACGGTGGTGCTGGAGTTCCTGCACCACCTGCTGCCGGTGATCGTGGTGAGCATCCTCGACGACCTCGGCGCACTCGTCTTCGCGATCATCGCGATCATCTGGGCCGTGGTGCTCCTGATCGGCTCGATCCCGGCGATCGTCAAGGCCATCCGCGCCACCGCCGCCCTCCGCGCCGAGCCCGACCCCCACCACTAGGTGCACCTGCCGGCTATGGTTGTGCTGTGGTCGGTCTGGGCGTGCTCTGGTACCTCGTCGGTGTGTTGGCCGACGTCGGTGCGTCCAGCATGCTCTCCGGCACGGCTGCGGCCACCGCCGCCCTGCTGGCCGTCGTGCTCTCCGCCTCGATCCTGCTCCAGCGGGTAGGCGCCGATCCCGACCTGCGGATCACCCGCCGGATACTGCGCGAGCGCTCCGGGCGGACCGGCATACCTCGCCATCGTGATCCTGATGCAGCCGGCCGCGCCCGCCCCAGGGCCCCCACCGCGACCCTCGCGGTCGCCTGAGCCTGCTCTCTCGCTCGTTCCCCTGCCGCTCGTCGGCGACCGCTTGGTGACTGTTTTCGGTTCATTCCAGTCGTAGGTCGCAACTTCGAGGGGTTTCCATGTCCAATTCGTTCGTCGGCGTGCCCGCCGTCCGGTCTCCGCTCACCACCGGAGTGGTGCGATGAGTACGCTCTTCAGCCCGCTGATGGCGGTGATCTACGGGGCCATCTCCGCAATCCTGCTGTTCTGGCATGCCGCCTGGGACATGCTGTTCGGCGACGCGACCGCCCTCGGGACCAGCTGGTCGTGGGTGCTCGGCATCGTCTTCCTGGTGCTCACCGTCCGGGGTGTCCTGTTCCCCGTCTTCGTCAAGCAGATCAAGTCGCAGCGGGCGATGCAGGCGTTGCAGCCGAGGGTCAAGGAGCTCCAGGAGAAGCACAAGGACGACCGGGAGACCATGCAGAAGGAGCTCGTCGAGCTCTACCGGACCGAGAAGGCCAACCCGTTGATGGGCTGCCTGCCGATGCTGGTGCAGATCCCGGTCTTCCTGGGCCTGTTCCACGTGTTGCGGCACCTCAAGCCGACCATGCCGGAACCCCTGAAGACGCTGTACGGCTGGTCGGTCACCCAGTTCGACAGCGCGTCGTCCGCGAAGCTGTTCGGCGCACCCATCGCGGCCAGCTTCAGGTCGACGGCGGACGAGCTGTCCCTGCTCGGCGCCGACGGCCTCACCGTCAAGATCGTTGCCGCGATCCTGATCGTCGCGATGATCGCCACGACGTTCCTGACCAGCCGTCAGATGATCCTGCGGAGCGGGTGGGCCGAGGACCCGCAGCAGAAGATGGTGCAGCGCCTGATGCTGTACGGCATCCCGTTCTCGCTGCTCATCTCGGGCTTGATCTTCCCGATCGGCGTGATCATCTACTGGGTGACCACCAACCTCTTCTCCCTCGGTCAGCAAACCTGGGTGCTGCGCAAGTACCCGCCACCGCCCACGAACGGCGGACCCGCCGCGGGCAGGCAGACCGCTTCGAAGGCCCCGGCCGCACCGGTCGCCCCGAAGTCGCTCGCGCCCCGAGTCGGCGCGAAGCCGATCGACCCCAAGAGGGGTGGTGCGGCCGGCAGATAGGCCACCTGACGCCGCGGAGTGCGCGTCGAGAAAGATCCGCGGTGGTGTCCATCTGGCCGGGGCCCGTTCGTAGTAATGCGGTGGGGCAAGGCAGCCATCAAGACAAGACTCGCCATACCTGGACACCTGGGAGAGCCATCGTGAAGTACATGTTGCTGATCCACAGCGCGGCAGCCACCGATCTCGACGATGCGACGGATACGGCCGAGGGGGCCGATGACGACCTTTTCGAGGCATGGGTGAGCTACGACAAGGCGGTGAAGGATGCGGGGATCTGGGTCTCCGGGCATTCGTTGGCGGATCTGACCACCGCGACGACGGTGCGAGTCGGTCCGGCGGGTGAGCGGATCATCACGGATGGGCCGTTCGCGGAGGCGCGGGAGATTCTTGGCGGCTACTACGTCATCGACGTGCCGAATCTCGATGTGGCGCTCGACTGGGCCGCCCGCTGCCCCGGTGCCCGCGGCGGCGGGTCGGTGGTGGTGCGGCCGATTGCCGAGTTCGAGGTCTGATCGGTGGCCGAGAGGGCGGCCGGCGGGCCGGCGGGAGTCTGGGCCGTGGTGGACGCCGTGTTCCGCGAGGAACGTGGGCGGCTCCTCGCCGCCCTCGTCGGCCGCTTCGGTGATCTCGACCTGGCCGAGGAGGTTGCCTCCGACGCGATCGAGGCGGCCCTGGTGCGCTGGCCGGTCGACGGCGTTCCACCCCGGCCGGGGGCGTGGCTGATGACGACGGCCCGGCGCAAGGCTGTCGACCGGCTGCGCCGGGATCAGGTCTATGCCGCCCGGCTTGCCGTTCTGCAGGTGGAGGCGGACCGCGCCGATCCCGCCCCGCCGTCGGACACCGACAGCGACCTGCCGGACGAGCGGTTGCAGTTGTTCTTCACCTGCGCCCACCCGGCCCTTGCCGCCGAGGACCGGGTGGCGCTGACCCTGCGCTGCCTCGCGGGCTTGACGACGCACCAGGTCGCGCGGGCCTTTCTCGTTCCGCACGCGACGATGGCCAAGCGGATCGTGCGGGCGAAGAAGAAGATCCGCGAGGCTCGTATCCCGTTCCGGGTGCCGAGCGCCGACGAGCTGCCTGAACGGTTACCGGGAGTGCTCCAGGTCGTCTATTCGGTTTTCACGGAGGGCTATGTGGCCAGCTCGGGCCCGGAACTCCAGCGGCTCGACCTGGCCGAGGAGGCCATCCGGCTGGCGCGGGTGCTACGCCGGCTGCTGCCCGCCGAGCGCGAGGTAGCCGGACTGCTGGCGCAGATGCTGTTGATCCATGCGCGACGGGCTGCCCGGACCGGCCCCGGCGGCGAGGTCGTGCTGCTGGATGACCAGGACCGTGGCCGCTGGGACCGTCCGATGATCGAGGAGGGACGGGGCCTGGTGCTCGCCGCGCTGACCGGCGGTCCGCCAGGACAGTACGGGGTACAGGCCGCGATCGCCGCCCTCCACGACGAAGCAGCGGACGTCGCGACCACCGACTGGCCACAGATCGTGGCGCTCTACGACGTGCTGATCGCTCTCGCGCCTTCTCCGGTGGTCGCGCTGAACCGGGCCGTGGCGGTGGCGATGCGCGACGGACCAGAGGCCGGCCTGGCGCTGCTCGACGAACTGTCCGGCGAGCCACTGCTACGCACCTACCATCCGTACCCGGCGGCGCGGGCGGACCTGCTACGCCGGCTCGGTCGGTTCTCCGAGGCTGCGGCAGCGTACCGGGAGGCGCTCGCCCTGGCCGGCGCCGAGCCCGAACAAGTCCACCTGCGCCGCAGGCTGGACGCGGTCGAGATGTCCGACGCGGCTGACAGCTGAGACCGCGAGGATGTCCATCCGGGCGCGCCCCGTTCGTAGTCATTCGGTACGGCAACCGCCTCGACCCGAGCCGAATGAGAGGAACGATGTGATGACCGTCCCGGCGTCCGCCCACCTGGAGACGACGTCCACCCACCGTCCCCGTATCACGCGCGCGATCAACTGTGGTGCGATCGCGGGTGTCGTCTTCATCGGCGTCTCGTTCGCGCAGGCATTCACCCGCTCCGGGTTCGATCTCCGCCAGCACGCACTGAGTGCTCTCACCCTGGGTGGCCTGGGCTGGCTGCAGGTCACGAATTTCGTGGTCACGGGTCTGCTGGCTGGCGCGTTCGCCATCGCACTTCGGCAGGCGCTGCGGCCCGGCCGCGCAGACACGGCGGGCCCGATCCTGATCGGCGTCTACGGCATCGGGATGATCGGTGGTGGGATCTTCACCCCGGACCCTGCACTTGGCTGGCCGCCCGGCGCTCCCGCAGGGCTACCCGAACAGCTGAGTTTGAACAGCGCCCTGCACACGGTCTGCGGTGCCATGGCGTTCCTGTCTCTGATCGCGGCCGGCTTCGTATTCGCCCGGCGGTCTGCCGGTCAGGGGCATCGCGGGTGGGCAGCCTACAGCTGCGCCAACAGCGTCGCCGCGTTCATCCTTACGGCGCTGCCATGGAGCGAGGAGAGCGCGAGCCTGCGCTTCGCTGCCGGGGCATTGATCATCTCAAGCTGGCTGGCCGCCCTGTCCTGGCGCGTCCGCAGCGGAAAGGCATGACGCGCGGCCGGTACGAGCCGCCAGCATCGGCAGTTCGGCCAGCTATTCCTGCCGGCCGGTGGCCAGTTGGGCGAGCAGGGCCAGTTGGGTCGGGTCGGTCAGGGCCGATCCGACCGCGACCACCCGTACCCCGGCGGCCAGGAATCCGGCCGCGTTGTGCGCGTCGATGCCGCCGGTGGCGACGAACCGCAGCTCCGGGAACGGCCCGGCCATCGCCTTGAACCACGGCGGACCGAGGCTGGTGGCCGGGAACGCCTTGAGCCAGCGCAGGCCGTGGTCTCGGGCGCGCTGCGCCTCGCTGGGGGTGGCCACGCCGGGCAGGTGGGGCAGGCCCTGGTCGGCCGCCGCGTCGGCGATCGCCAGGTCCAGGCCCGGTGCGACGGTGAACGCGGCCCCGGCCTCGGCGGCCCGGCGGACCTGCTCGGCGGTGAAGACGGTGCCCGCGCCGACGATCCGGTCCCGCTGCCGGGCAGCGTCCACCGTGGCGCGCAGCGCGTCGACCGCCTCGGGCGTACGCACCGGCACCTCGACCACGTCGATGCCCAGGTCCCAGGCCCGGTTGGCCAGCCGCACCGTCTCCGGTACCGGCAGGTCGCGCAGGATCACCATCACCCGCGCGCCACCGAGCACCGCCGCCAGGTCGTGCGAGGTCACGAGGCCACTCCTTGTCTGCCGGGAACGCTCACCCCGGCGGGGTCAACTGGTCCGTCGCCGCAGCGGTCGAGGGCGGGCAGGATGCCGGCGGCGACCGGGGCGAGGCGCGCCCACTGGGCCTCGGGCAGCTCGGCCAGGGCATCGAGCTGCGCCCGGTCGGCCGGTGGTGCGGTGTCGGCGGCGACGGCCAGGGTCCGCGCCGCGAGCAGATGGCCCAGTCGCAGCCCGGCGACCGGGTCGAGGCCGCGCAGCAGCCCGGAGAGGAAGCCGGCGGCGAAGGCGTCGCCGGCACCGACCGGTTCCACCACGGGCACCCGCAGCGCCGGTACGACGGCGGCCGGCCCGCCGCGCGGGACGGCGGTGGCTGCCACCGCGCCGTCCTTGACCACGACCCATTGTGGGCCGGGCAGCAGCCGGCGCACCGCCGCCGCGTCGGAGGTGCCCCACAGGGCGTACGCCTCGTCCTGACCGACGAGGACGACATCGGCCCGGTCGGCGAGCCGGCGCAGCACGGGGGCGGCCCGGCGGGTCGGCCACAGTGCCGGCCGGTGGTTCACGTCGAAGCTGACCAGCGCCCCCGGCACCGGACGGTCGACCAGGGCGTGCTCGACCAGGGCGTGGCAGGTCCGGGACAGCGCGGGGGTGATCCCGGACAGGTGCAGCACCCGCGCCCCGGCCAGCCGCGGGTCGTCGACCATCGAGGGGTCCATCCGGGACGCGGCCGAGCCGGCCCGGTAGTAGTGCACCCGGGTGCCGTCGGGGCCGGGGTCTTTGGCGTACACGCCGGTGCGGGCCCTCGGGTCGACCTGCACCAGGTCGACCGCGACTCCGGCGGCGCCGATCCGCCCCAGGACCATCCGGCCGAACGGGTCGTCGCCGACCCGGCTGACCCAGCGGGCCCGGTGGCCGAGGCCGGCGAGCGCGACGGCCACGTTGGATTCCGCGCCACCGACGGCGACGTCGAGAAGCTCCGCCTCCGACAGCGACACCGACCGGCCCGGGCTGAGCACCACCAGCGATTCGCCGATGGTCGCCACCTCGGCCGGCGGCGTGTCCTCGGCGGTCACGAATGCGGCTCCGCCAGGGCGGCGGCGGTGGCCCGATCGAGCGTGCCGTCGGCGACGACCACCCGGAAGCGCCCGGGCCGGTGGGTGCCGGCGGGGATTCTCGCGGGCCGGTCGAAGGCGAAGGCCACGCACACCCCGGGGTACATGGTGGTCCGCACGAACCACCGGTCGTCCGGGCCGAGACCACTGAAGACCAGGGTGTACGCCCCACCGTCCGGCCCGTGTCCGCGCAGCGCCAGCCACGGTTGCGCGCACCCGTTGACCCTCTCCTCGCCGTCCAGCTCGGCGGTGAACACCTCGGGGGGTTCGGCCGCCACCGCCCGCCAGAAGAATCCGCCGTAGCCGGCGCCGCCGGGGCGGCCGTTGGTGGCCGGGCTGCCCAGCGTGACGTCCCGCCCGGTGGGTGCGGTGAGGGTGTTGGTGAGGTCGAGCCGCCAGGCGCCGGGGTGCCCGGGCACCGCCGAGGCGGCGAGGGAGCGTCGCTCGGTGAGCAGGACGCCGCCGGTCGGGTCGCGCCATTCGAGGTGGTGGTCGAGCCGGTCGGCCGCGCGGTGTTCCCACCCGGTGTGCACGATCTGGCCGTGGTCGGCGCGCCAGGTGTAGCCGAGGTCGCGGACGTAGGTCCGGCCGCCCCAGAGGTTGGTGCCGCTGACGTCCTGCACGGCCAGCGAGGCCCCGAGGTGCCAGACGTGGTCGGCGGGGAGCGCGTCGGTGACCGGGGTGCCGGCCAGGGTGCGCACCGGGTGCAGGTACGGCCGGGGTCCGTGCTTGCCGTCGAGGTCGGGGGCGAGCACGTACCGGGCCACCGGCGTACCGCCGACCAGCAGGTGCGGGTCGCGGTCGTCGCCGCCCTGCCGGCCCGCGGACGGCGCGCCGGCTGGCGCGCCGCTGCCGGCGGGGGCGGTCACCACAGCTCCGCGCGGGTGACCGGCCGGTGGCGGGCGACCGCGTGCACGGCGGCCAGGGCGTACCCGGCGAGGATCGGCACCGCGACCGGCGTGACCAGGACGCCGAGCAGCGCGGCGACCGTGGCGGTGCCGGCCAGGGCAGCCCAGTGCGCGGGGTGGTCGAGGCAGGCACGGGCGCCTCGGACGGCCGCCGCCCGCCATCTGGTGCCGCCGGCCCGGCCGACCTCGACGACCACCGAGGCGGCGTAGCCGAGCAGGGCCGCCGCGACGGCGGTGGTGAGGCTCAGCGCCGCCGCACCGCCCGGCACCCGACCGTCGGCCAGTGCGGCCAGGTCGACGGCGAGCAGGCCGATGGCGGCGAGCCCGAGCAGGGTCGCCGGCAGGCCGGGCAGCAGGCCGCGGCCGAACCGGGACAGCGTGCGCCGCGCCGTCGGCCAGCTGCCGGTGTTGAGCCAGTCGTGCACCGCCGCGCTGGCGGTGCCGACCGCGGCGCCGGCGGTCAGCACCGGCACGGCGGCGAGCACGGTCAGGATGCCCAGCAGTGCCAGGTCGGCGCCGTCGCGGACCGTGTCGCGCCAGTCGCGACGCTGGTCAGCCCTTGAGTCCACTGGTGTTGATCCCCTCGACGAGCATCCGTTGGAAGGCGACGAAGAACAGGAAGACCGGTAGCAGGGAGAGCACCGACATGGCGAACATCGGGCCGACCGCGCTCTGGCTGGTCGAGTCGATGAACAGGGTCAGCGCCACCGGGACGGTGTAGTCGCTCAGGCTGGACAGGAAGACCAGTTGCCGGAAGAAGTCGTTCCAGGTCCAGATGAACGAGAAGATCGCCGTGGTGACCAGCGCCGGCCGGCTCAGCGGCAGGATGACGTGCCGGAAGATGCCGAACGCGTTGGCGCCGTCGATCCGGGCCGCCTCGTCCAGTTCGCGCGGGATGCCGCGCATGAACTGCACCATGAGGAAGACGAAGAACGCCTCGGTGGCGAGGAACTGCGGGATCAGCAGCGGCAGGTACGGCCAGTCGCCGCCGACCAGGCCGAGGCTGCGGAAGAGGATGTACTGCGGCACGATCAGCACGTGCCCGGGCAGCAGCAGGGTGCCGATCATGACGGCGAACCACATCCCGCGCAGCCGGAACTTCAGCCGGGCGAAGGCGTACGCGGCCAGCAGGCAGCTCACCGCGTTGCCGACCACGGTGAGCAGGCTGACGGTGGCGCTGTTCAGGAAGAACCGGCCGAAGCTGACGTCGAAGTTGGTCCAGCCGTCGGTGTAGTTGCCCGGGGTGAACTGCCGCGGCAACAGGCCGATGTTGTTGACGATCTCCTCCTGCGACTTCACGGAGGTGCCGATCATCCAGATCAGCGGGTAGAGCACGACCGCGACGATGGCCAGCAGCACGATCAGCCGCAGCCAGGAGCGACTGCGCGGGCGTTGCGGGCGGGCCGTCACGGGCGGGGCCACGGTGCTCGCCACCATCAGCGGTCCTCCCCGTCGGAGTAGTGCACCCAGAACCGGCCGGTGCTGAAGAAGATGACCGTGATGATCGCGATGGCGATCAGGAACACCCAGGCCATCGCGGAGGCGTAGCCCATCTCCAGGTCGGTGAAGCCGGTGATGTAGAGGTTGAGCGTGTACATCAGGGTCGAGTCGACCGGCCCGCCGGTGCCGTTGCTGAGCACGAACGCGGCGGTGAAGCCCTGGAAGCCGTTGATGGTCTCCAGCACCAGGTTGAAGAAGATCACCGGGGAGAGCATCGGCAGGGTCACGTTGACGAACTGCCGGAACTTACCGGCTCCGTCCACCGCGGCGGCCTCGTACAGCTCCGTCGGTACCTGCTTGAGCCCGGCCAGGAAGATCACCATCGGCGCGCCGAACTGCCAGATGGCCAGCACCATCAGCGTCTCCAGCGCCCAGTCGGGGTCGTTGACCCAGGGCTTGCCCTCGATGCCGAACAGGGCGAGGAACGAGTTGAACGCCCCCTCCCGGTTGAACATGTTCACCCAGACGATGGCCAGCGCGACGCTGCCGCCGAGCAGCGACGGCAGGTAGAACAGGCCGCGGAACAGCCCGACCCCGCGCCAGGCCCGGTTGAGCAGCAGGGCCACCCCGAGCGCCGCGGCGAGTTTCAGCGGTACGGCGATCAGGGCGAAGCTGAGCGTGACCCGTACCGAGTGCCACCACGACGGATCACTGGTGAACATCCGTTCGTAGTTGGCCAGCCCGACCCACTCCACCTCGGACCACGGGGTAAGGATGTCGTAGTTGGTGAAGCTGAGGTACAGCGACAACAGCATGGGCATCGCCGTGATGGCCATCAGCCCGATGAGCCAGGGCGACAGGAAGACGTAGCCGGCCAGACCTTCCCCGTGCCGGATCCGTCCGGTCCCGCGCCGGGTGGCGGGGGGCCGGACGGATCCACTGCCGCGGCGGGTCGGGTCGGGCGCCGTGGTCAGGGCCACGAACTGCTCCTCTCCGGGTACTGCGGCGGGGTCAGGATGCGATCGCTGCCTGGCAGGCCGCGACGAGCTGCGCCGCGGCCTCGGCGGGGGTGGCCCGGCCGTACTGGGCGTTCTCGGCGGCCTTGATCAGCTCGGCACGAACCTTGCTGTGGCCCTTGATCGGCACCTGGGGCGACTCGCCGAACTTCTCGGCCAACTCGGTCTCCACGGCGATGGACTGCTTCATCGCCGCGTCGGTGGTGTCGTCGCTGACCACCCGGCGCAGGTCCAGGTTGGACGGCAGGCCGCGGTCGGTGCCGAGCAGCTTGACCGCCTCCGGGTCGTTGGTCAGGAAGTTGATCACGTCGACCGCGATCTCGGCGTTCTTGCTGCCCCGGAAGACCGACCAGTACATCGACGCGCGGGCCCACTGGGCGCTCGGGTCACCGGGGTAGGCGATGACCCCCAGCTCGTCGGCGGTGTTCTTCTTCAGTTCCGGCATCTGGTTGACCCAGACCCAGGAGGTGGCCGACTTGCCGGTCACCACCAACTGCTTGGTGATGTCGGTGGCGTTGCCCTCGTGGATGACGTCGGGGGTCGGGGTGGCGCCCCGGTCCCGCGCGCCCTTCCACAGCTCGAACCACTTGGTCACATCCTCGGCGGTGAAGCCGAGTTCGCTGCCGGAGTAGAGGTCCTTGCCCTGCTGGCGCAGCCAGACCCAGAACGCCTTGTAGTCGGCGCTGGGGTCCTGGGTGCCGGGCACCTTGGTCTTCTTGGCCACCTGCTCGGCCCAGGCGATGTGCTCCTCCCAGCTCATCCCGGTGGTCGGCTCGGGCAGCCCGTTCTTGGTCAGCAGGGTCTTGTTGTAGACCAGGCCCTGGGTGTTCTCCCCGGCGGCCAGGCCGGCGAGCTTGCCGTCGACCACGCCGTACTGGAGCAGGCTCGGCGGGAACTTGGTGGTGTCGAGCTTGCCCGACTCCTGGTACGAGGCGAGGTCGAGGGTGGTGTTGCGGGCGGCGTACTCGGCGAGGAAGTTGTCGTCGATCTGGAAGAGGTCCGGCGGGTTGCCACCGGCGGTGAGGGTGGCCAGCTTGTCGAAGTAGCCCTGGTTGGCCTGCCAGGTCTTCTCGAACGTGACATCGGGGTTCTTCTTGGTGTAGAGGTCCAGGGCCTGCTCGGTGAGCTGGGCCCGAGCCTCACCGCCCCACCAGAAGATGGAGATCTTGGTCTTGCCGTCGGATCCGGCGTCGTCGCCGCAGGCGGCGGCCGCGCCGACCAGCGGCAGGGCGACGACCGCGGCCAGCAGGCCGCGCAGCAACCGGCGGCGCAGCCGGGGGGTACGGTAGGAGCGCCCGTCGGGCGCGCTGGTGGGGTGCGTTGCGGGGTGCATGTGCGCTCACTCCTTGGCGTTAGGAGGCGACGACGTCACCGGCGGCCACGGTCGGGCCGCCCGGGTCCGCACGGCGATGCGGGCCCGGGCCTGCGGCAGTGGCACCGGGACGTTCCCGGCCGGCGTAGGGACCCGGCCCGGTGGAGTCGCGGATGACCAACTCGGTCTGGAGCATTACCTGTGCGGTGGTACGACGGACGCCGACGGCCACGGCGGCACCGCTCCCCCGCCCGGTACGCGGGAGTTCGGTGTCCTGTTGCAGCAGCATGTCGACGGCCGTCCGGCCGGCGGCCGCGGTGGGTGTGGCCACCGTCGTCAGCTTGGGTCGGGTGAGCCGGCTCAGGCTGATGTCGTCGACGCCGACGACACTGACCTCCTGCGGCACCCGGACCCCGAGTGCGTCGAGCCCCTCGAGGAGGCCGATCGCCATCAGGTCGTTGTAGGCGAGCACGGCGGTGACGCCGGCCCGGCGGACCTGCTCCGCCTGGGCCAGGCCCCCGCTCTCGGTGGGCGGGTTGGGGCCGAGCACGGTCAGGTCGGCCCCGGCGGCCCGGGCCGCCGCGCTGGCGGCCCGGCGGAGTTCCCGGCTGGTCCAGGAGCCGCGCGGGCCGCCGAGCAGGGCGATCTCCCGGTGACCCAGCCCGACCAGGTGCTCGATGGCGGCGCGGGCACCCTGCCCGACGTCCATCAGGACGCACGGCAGGCCGGCCAGCTGGCGGTTGACCACCACCAGCGGGACCTCCCGGCTGAGCTGCTCGATCAGGCTGTTGCTCATCCGCGGGCTGCACAGCAGCACCCCGTCGACCTGCTTGGCCAGGGCGTGGACCAGTTCCTCCTCCGCGGCGGCGTCCTCGTTGGTGTCGGCCACGAAGACGTGGTAGTCGCGGTGCCGGGCCTGGCTCTCGGCCGCCTTGATCAGCGGCGGGAAGAACGGGTTGGCGATGTCGGCGATGATCAGCCCGATGTTGTGCGTACGGCCCGTGATCAGCGCGCGGGCGGCCCGGTTGGGGCGGTAGCCCAGATCCTCGGCGCAGGCCAGCACCCGTACCCGGGTCTCCGGGTTGACCAGGTGGGGCGCGGAGAAGGTGCGGGAGACGGTGGAGATGTGCACCCCGGAGGCCCGTGCGACGTCCCGGATGGTGACTGGCATTCAGGCCCCCTTCGTCGATGTGTCGGCGGTCACGGTGCCGCCAATTAATGCAAACGGTTGCTCCAGTGTCAACGGTGAATGATTACAGCTGTGTTGCGGAGACGCTCCCATCAGGCGCTCTAACACCCATCAATCGGTGCATAAGCCACCGATTAGCGGCGCCCCGTTGACGCCAAACCATCGACCGTGGTTACTTCACTGCAAAGGTTTGCACAAAGATCGAGGAGGATCGGTCTGTGTCACCGCAACCCGGCAGGCGGGCCCGGCACGCCGTGGTCGGCACCGGCGCCCGCGCCGAGATGTTCGTCCGGGCGCTGGTCCGCGACCACGCCGACACCGCCGAACTGGTCGCGTTCGCCGACGTCAACCAGGCCCGGATGGACGCCCACAACCGGTGGCTCGGCGAGCTGGGCCACCCACCCGTGCCCACGTACCACGCCGGCGACTTCACCGCGATGCTGGCCAAGGAGCGGGTCGACGTCGTCCTGGTGACCTCGGTGGACGTCACCCACGACGAGTACGTGGTGGCCGCGCTGGAGGCCGGCTGCGACGTGGTCACCGAGAAGCCGATGACCACCGACGCGCCGCGTTGCCAGCGCATCCTCGACGCGGTACGGCGTACCGGCCGCCGGGTGACGGTGGCCTTCAACTACCGCTACAACCCGCTGCACGAGCAGGTCCGGCGGCTGCTCGCCGACGGAGCGGTCGGCGAGATCGGCTCGGTGCACTTCGAGTGGCTGCTCGACGTACGCCACGGCGCCGACTACTTCCGCCGCTGGCACCGCGACAAGGCCGCCTCCGGCGGGCTGATGGTGCACAAGGCCAGCCACCACTTCGACCTGGTCAACTGGTGGCTGGACGCCACACCGGTGCAGGTGTACGCCGCCGGCCGGCTGTTCTTCTACGGCGAGGCCGGCCGCCGGCACGGCTACGCCCGCGACTACGACCGGGCGCACGCCTCCCCCGCCGCCGACGACGACCCGTTCGCGCTGCGCCTGGCCGAGCACCCCCGGCTGCGCGAGCTGTACCTCGACGCCGAGGCCGAGGACGGCTACCACCGCGACCAGAACGTCTTCGCCCCCGGCGTGAGCATCGAAGACGACATGGCGGTGCTGGCCACCTACTCCACCGGCGCGACCATGACCTACCACCTCACCGCGTACGCGCCGTGGGAGGGCTACCGGGTGATGGTCAACGGCAGCCGGGGCCGCCTCGAACTGGAGGTCACCGAGAGCGATTTCGTCAGCCCCGCCGCAGCCGGCGCGCTCAAGGGCGCCGCCCTGCACGGCGACCAGGCCGCCGCCGAGGGTGGTGCGGCCACGCTGACCCTGCGCCCGTTCTGGTCCCCGCCGCGGCGGATCGAGGTCGACGGGTACACCCGGCACGGCCACGGTGGCGCAGACGCCCGGATGACCCGGGTGCTGTTCGGCGGCGTACCCGATCCGTTGCGCCGGGCGGCGAGCGCCCGCGACGGCGCGCTGGCCCTGCTCACCGGCCTGGCCGCCAACCGGTCCTTCGACACCGGCACCCCCGTCCGGGTCGCCGACCTGCTCACCCTCGACTGACCTCGACCACAGGAGCCGCACCCCGTGCCCACCTCGACCCGACCCGATCTGCTCCTCCCCGCCGAGCCGGGCCAACGCGCCCTGGCCCGGGAGCTGTACGCGCTGGTGGCGCAGCTGCCCATCATCTCCCCGCACGGGCACGTCGACCCGGCGCTGCTGGCCGAGGACCAGCCGTTCCCCGACCCGTCCCGGCTGCTCATCGTGCCCGACCACTACGTGACCCGGATGCTGCTCAGCCAGGGTGTCGCCCCGGCCGAGCTGGGCGTGCCGAGCCTCGACGGCAGCCCGGTGGAGACCGACGGGCGGCGGATCTGGCGGCGCTTCGCCGAGCGCTGGCATCTGTTCCGGGGCACCCCCTCTCGGCTGTGGCTGGAGCAGACCTTCACCGAGGTGTTCGGCGTCGACACCCGACTGTCGCCGCAGACCGCCGACGAGGTGTACGACGCGCTGGCCGCCAAGCTCGCCGAGCCCGACTTCCGGCCCCGGGCGCTGTTCGAGCGGTTCAACATCGAGGTGCTCGCCACCACCGAGTCGCCGCTGGACGACCTGGGCCGGCACGCCAAGCTCGCCGCCGACGGCTGGGGCGGCCCCGGCGGGCGGGTGGTCACCACGTTCCGCCCGGACAACGTGGTGGACCTGGAGTTCGACGGGTGGTCGGCCAACGTCGACCGGCTCGGCGAGATCGCCGGTGCGGACACCGGCACGTACGCCGGCTACCTGGCCGCCCTGCGCTCGCGGCGGGCCACCTTCATCGCCGCCGGGGCCACCTCCTCCGACCACGGCCACCCCACCGCCCGCACGCTGGACCTCGGCGCGGACGCGGCGACGCTGTTCGACCGGGCCCGCCGGGGCCGGGCCGAGCCGGGCGACGCGGAGGCGTTCCGGGCCCACATGCTGCTGGAGTTCGCCCGGATGTCGCTCGACGACGGGCTGGTCATGCAGTTGCACCCCGGCGCGGTGCGTAACCACAACCGGTGGCTGCACGCCCGGCACGGCCGCGACGTCGGCGGCGACGTCCCGCAGGTCACCGAGTACGTGCACGCCCTCGCCCCGCTGCTGGACGCGTACGGCAACGACCCGCGGCTGCGGGTGGTGCTCTACACCCTCGACGAGGACACCTTCACCCGGGAGCTGGCGCCGCTGGCCGGTGGGTACGCCGCCCTGCTGCTCGGCGCGCCCTGGTGGTTCCTGGACTCCCCCGAGGTGCTGCGCCGGTTCCGGGAGACGGTCACCGAGACCGCCGGCTTCTACAACACCGCCGGGTTCGTCGACGACACCCGGGCGTTCTGCTCCATCCCGGTCCGCCACGACGTGGCGCGTCGCATCGACGCCGGCTTCCTGGCCCGGCTGGTCGCCGAGCACCGGCTGCCCATGGACGAGGCCGCCGAGACCGTGGTCGACCTGGCGTACCGGCTGCCGAAGCAGGTCTTCAAGTTCGGGGGGATCTCATGACCACCATCACCGACGTCACCGTGCACGACGTACGGTTCCCCACCGCCGCCAGCGGCGACGGCTCCGACGCGATCAACCGGGGCGACTACTCGGCCACCTACGTGGAGCTGAGCACCGACGGCGGGCCGACCGGCGCCGGGTTCACCTTCACCAACGGCCGGGGCAACGAAATCACCTGCGCCGCCGTACGCGCCCTGCAACACCATCTGGTGGGCCGTACGGTCGACGAGATCGCCGCCGAGCCGGTGGCCTTCTGGCGCTCCCTCGTCGCCGACGTGCAGCTGCGCTGGCTGGGCCCCGAGAAGGGGGTCATCCACATGGCCACCGGCGCGCTGGTCAACGCGGTGTGGGACCTGCGGGCCAAGCTGGCCGGCAAGCCGATGTGGCGCTACCTGGCCGAGTTGCCCACCGACGAACTCGTCGCCAGCGTGGACTTCCGGCACATCACCGACGCGCTCACCGCCGACGAGGCCGCCGCCATCCTGGACAAGGGACGCGACGGCCTCGCCGACCGGCTCGCCCTGCTGGAGCGCGACGGCTTCCCCTCGTACACCACATCGGTGGGATGGCTCGGCTACCCCGACGACAAGGTCCGGGCGCTGACCCGGGCCGCGTACACCGACGGGTGGCGGGCGATGAAGATGAAGGTCGGCGGCCCGACCGCCGACGACCTGCGCCGGGCCCGGATCATCCGGGACGAGATCGGCCCGGACGCGCTGCTGATGATGGACGCCAACCAGGTGTGGGACGTCGACGAGGCGATCAGCAACATGACCGCCCTCGCCGAGGTCGACCCGTACTGGATCGAGGAGCCGACGCACGCCGACGACGTGCTCGGCCACGCCCGGATCGCCCGCGCGGTCACCGAGCTGACCGGCGGCCGGTGCCGGGTGGCCACCGGCGAGGTGGCCGCCAACAAGGTCATTTTCAAGCAGCTGTTGCAGGCCGAGGCGATCGGCGTGATGCAGATCGACGCCTGCCGGGTCGGCGGGGTCGACGAGGTCCTCGCCGAGCTGCTGCTGGCCGCGAAGTTCGGGGTGCCGGTCTGCCCGCACGCCGGTGGCGTCGGGCTCTGCGAGTACGTGCAGCACCTGGCGGTCTTCGACTTCCTGCGGGTGGGCACCAGCCTGACCGGCCGGATGGTGGAGTACGTCGACCACCTGCACGAACACTTCGTCGACCCGGTGCGTACCCGCGGCGGGCGTTACCTGCTGCCGACCGCACCCGGCTACAGCGCCACCATGCGCCCCGAGTCGATCGCCACGTACCGCTTCCCGGACGGTCCGGCATGGCGGTGACCGTGGGCGCGTCCCGGCTCGACCTGGGCGCGCTGCGCCGACTGCCGGCCGAGGCCCGACCGCTGGTGCGCCCGGGCACCGTCGCCGCCGGCGTGCTCCACCTGGGGCTCGGCGCGTTCCACCGGGCCCACCAGGCGGTCTACACCGAGCAGGCGATCGGCCTGGCCGGCGGCGACTGGGGCATCGTCGGGGTCGCCCCGCGCAACGCCGAGCTGGTGCGGACCCTGGCCGCGCAGGACAACCTGTTCAGCGTGAGCACGCTGTCCGCTGCCGACCAGCACACCCGGGTGATCGGGGCGCTGGCCGAGGTGCGGCTGGCCGCCGCCGACCCACGGGCGGTGGTGGCGCTGCTGGCCGACCCGGCGATCCGGGTGGTCACGCTGACCGTGACCGAGAAGGCGTACCAGCTCGACCCGGCCGCCGGCACATTGCGTCCGGATCCGGCGCTGGTCGCCGACCTGACCACCGACCGGCCACCGGCCACCGTGCCGGGGCTGCTGGTCCGCGGCCTGCTGGCCCGGGCCGCCGCCGACGCCGGGCCGATCGCCCTGGTCAGCTGCGACAACCTGCCCGCCAACGGCCGCCGGCTGCGTGGCCTGGTCACCCAGGCGCTGGTGTACGCGGGCGCGCCGACGCCGGCGATCGACTGGGTCGGTACGCAGGTCGGCTTCCCGGGCACCATGGTGGACCGGATCGTCCCGGCCAGCACCCCGGAGACCCTGGCCGCGGCCCGCCGGGCGCTCGGCGTCGAGGACCTGGCGGCGGTGGCCGCCGAGCCGTACGCCCACTGGGTGATCGAGGACGACTTCCCGGGCGGCCGGCCCGCCTGGGACCGGGCCGGGGCGGTGCTCTGTGCCGACGCCGGGCCGTGGGAGCGGCTGAAGCTGCGCGCCCTCAACGGCGTGCACTCGGCCACCGCGTACCTCGGCGCGCTGGCCGGCTGCGAGACGATCGCGGACGCCCTCGCCCTGCCGCACCTGGCCACCGTGCTGCGCCGGCTGATCGCCGACGACGTGGCGGCCAGCTTCACCCCGCCCGAGGGCGTCGACGTGGTCGACTACGGCGACCAGGTGCTGGCCCGCTTCGGCAACCCGGCGATCCGGCACCGCACGTTGCAGGTGGCGATGGACGGTTCGCAGAAGCTGCCGCAGCGGATCCTGCACACCATCGCCGACCTGCGCGCCGCAGGCCGGTCCGCGCGTTGGGCCACGCTGGTGGTGGCCGCCTGGATCCGGTTCGCCCAGGGCACCGCCGACGACGGCCGGCCGCTGCCGCTGGACGACCCCCTGGCCGAGCGGATCCGCGCGGCCCTGGCCGCCGCACCGCAGACCCCGACCGGAGCGGTGGACGCGGTGTTCGCCCTCGACGAGGTCGTCCCACCCGAGGTGGCCGCCGACCACGAGGTCCGCGCGGACGTCGCCGCCTGGCTCACCGCCCTGCACCGCCACGGCGTGCCCACCACCCTGGCCGGCGCGGCATGAGTGAAAGGAAGGGCCCCTTCTTAACGCCTGGTGTAGAGGAAGGGCCCCCTATTAACGCGGCGCGCGCAGCGGGCGGCGATCGCCTGGCGGCCGTGGCGCCAGCGGCCCGGGTGGCGCTGGTCGGGGCGAACGGGCACGGGCGGTGGCACCGGCGGGTGATCGGCGCGCTGCACGACGCGGGACGGGTACGACTGGTCGCCCTGGTCGACACCCGGCCGCTGGAGGAGGAGCCGGCGGCGCCGGTGCCGACCGACACCCGGCTCTTCACCGACCACCGGGCGATGCTCGCCGAGGTGGCGCCGGACGTGGTGGTGATCTGCACCCCGCCGCACACCCACCTGCCGATCGCCCGGGACGCGGTGACCGCCGGTGCCGACCTGCTGCTGGAGAAGCCACCGGTGCTGTCCACCGCCGAGCACCAGGAGCTGGCTGGGGCGCTGGCCACCACCGGCCGGGTCGCGCAGGTCGGTTTTCAGGCGCTCGGCTCGGCGGCGCTGACCGCGCTGACCGACGCGGTGGCGGCGGGCCGGCTGGGTACGGTCAGCGGCATCGCCACGGTCGCCGCCTGGCAGCGTCCGGACGCCTACTACGCCCGCGCCCCGTGGGCCGGGCGGCGTTTCCTTGACGGCCGGCCGGTGCTCGACGGCGCCCTGGCCAACCCGCTCGCGCACGCGGTGATGCAGTGCCTGGCGGTCGCCGAGGCGGCCGGGGGCGGGCCGGTGGAGCCCGCCAGCATCGAGGTGGAGCGGTACCGGGTCCGGCCGATCGAGGTCGACGACACCGCCGTGCTGCGGGTACGCCCGCGCCACGGCCCGCCGATCGTGGCCGCGGTGACCCTCGCCGGGGAGGACTTCGCCGCCGGGGAGGTGATCGTCACCGGCAGCGCCGGGCGGGCCGTGCTGGAGTACCCGACCGACCGGCTGCTGCTGCCCAGCGACGACGCGCCCCGCGAGGTGCCCGGCCGGCGGGGACTGTTGGAGAACCTGCTTGCCCACCGGGCCGATCCGCGGCTGCCGCTGATCGCGCCACTGGCCCGGACCGCGCCGTTCACCGCCGTCCTCACCGCCCTGCGGGCGGCGCCCGAGCCGACGCTGCTCGGCGACGGGTTGGTCGACGCCGTCGGCGAGGGGCCGCAGCGGGTGCTGCGCATCCGGGGCGTCAACGAGGTGCTGCGCCGGGCCGCCGAGCGGGGCGCACTGCCGTCGGAGTCCGGGGTGGGCTGGGCGGTGCCGCCATGGCAGGCCCCCATGGCGGCACCGGTTTCGCCGTGGCGGGCCGATACAGCGAGGACGGAATAGGAGGCGCCGCAACAGACTGCAACACAGCCGGTCCATCCAGGACCGAGGTCACTGCGATGACCAGCGGTTTCCCGACCAGGACAGGTCGGGACGATGCCGACCGAAAGCAATTACTGCAACAAATCTGCACATCACTTATATTGACCCCGATAAAACAATAACCGTAACCTTCGTCATCAATACGAAACAACGACGAGGGAACGGACGACCCCGATGCGCAGACTCGCCGCCGGCGCGGCATTGATCACTCTCACCCTGACCGCCGCCCCGGCCCCGGCGGCGGCGAACCCGCCGACCGGCGAGGGTGGCGCGGTCGCACTGTCACCGTTGGCCCGCCAGCTCGGTCGGCACACCCTGCCGGCCGGCGATGGCTGGGCCGCCGCCGGGCCGGGCACCACCGGAGGCTCCGCCGCGGCGGCCGACCGGGTCCACGTGGCCACCACCCGCGCCGAGTTGGTCGCCGCGCTCGGCGGCGACAACGCCACCAACGTCACCGACGCCACGCCCAAGATCGTGTACGTCAAGGGCACCATCGACGGGTTCGAGGGCGCCGACGGCCGGCTGCTCGACTGCACCGACCTGGCCGACCCCGGGTACTCGCTGGACGCGTACCTTGCCGCGTACGACCCGGCGGTGTGGGGTCGGGTGGCGCCGAGCGGACCGCTGGAGGCGGCCCGGGTGCGGTCGGTGACCAACCAGACCCGACACACCCAGATCAACGTCGGCCCGAACACCACCATCGTCGG
>NZ_JBFBAO010000063.1:0-24136 GCF_040682255.1 Micromonospora sp. NPDC051296
GCTGCTCACCGACTGGCTGGCCAACACGCCGCCGGAGTGGGGGATGACCGACGAGGCGAACGCCGAGGGGCCGACCCTCGGCGCGGCGCTGCCGACGGGGTTCAAGTGGTACCACAACCTGCTCGCCCATCCGCAGGTCCAGGCGGAGATCGGTACGGGCAAGGTCGAGTTGGTCGCCAGAGTTGCCGTCGGGGACGAGCGGGAACGGATCTGGAGCGCGCAGAAGGCCGCGTATCCAGGCTTTGCCGACTACGAGCGGAACACTGCCCGCCAGATCCCCGTCGTCGTACTGGAACCCGCGCCGTAGGCGAGACGGCACAACCCCGGTGCCCGCTGGTGCGGGCCGCACCGCTGGTCCGGCGGCCGGGTCTGCCTGAAAAAGATCACGCGTGTCGGGTGGTCCTTGGGTAGCGTTGCCGGGCGTGATCGAGCTTGTCGAGCGGCATACCGTCCTCGCTGTTGTGGTCGGGTCACGGGCGTACGGGCTGCATGGCCCGGCTTCCGACTATGACCGCCGTGGTGTGTTCGTTGCACCGACCCGCGCGTTCTGGCGTCTGGACAAGCCGCCCACCCACCTCGACGGGCCGGCGGCGGAGCAGTTCTCCTGGGAGTTCGAGCGCCTGTGCGTGCTTGCCCTGCAAGGCAACCCGACGATTCTGGAGGTGCTCTGGTCCCCGCTGATCGAGACGATCACCGTGGACGGGCAACAGTTGCTGGCGGCGCGTCGGGCGTTCCTGTCGAGGCGGGTGGCCGAGACGTACGGCAGCTACGCCCGGGACCAGCTCGACCGGGTGGCGGCCCGCCGCGAGCGCACCGGCGAGACGAACCACAAGCAGGCCATGCACATGATCCGGCTGCTGGTCGCCGGGGCGCACGTGCTGCGTACCGGGGAAATCCTGGTCGACGTGCGGCACCTGCGCGACAAGCTGCTCGCGGTGCGGCGCGGCGAACTGCCCTGGGACAGGGTTGCCGCCTGGGCGGCGGACCTGCTCGCCGAGCTCGCCGACGCGGACGCCGCCACCGCGCTGCCGGAACAGCCCGACCGGGACGCCGTTGATCGGCTGCTTGCCGCCGTACGGGAGAGGAACCTGCAGTGACCACCGAGGTGCCACCGTGGGCCGCAGAGGCTGCCCGGGCTCTGCCCCGTCCGCTGCTGTTCGCCACCGTCAGCGGCGCCCACCTGTACGGGTTCGCGTCCGTCGACTCCGACCTGGACCTGCGCGCCGCACACCTGCTGTCGCCTGCCGAGGTGGTCGGGTTACGCACCGGGCCGCAGACGTTGCAGCACACCGGCGTACGCGACGGTGTCGAGCTGGACGTGGTCAGCCATGACCTGCTGAAGTTCGCCAAGCTGCTGAACAGCCGCAACGGGTACGCCCTGGAGCAGCTACTGTCACCGTTGGTCGTCGTGACCAGCCCCGTACACGCCGAACTCACGTCTCTGGCCCCGCAACTGATCACCCGCCACCACGCGCACCACTACCTCGGATTCGCCGCCACCCAGCAGCGGCTGTACGCCAAGACCGGACAGCTCAAACCCGCCCTGTACACGCTGCGGGTTCTGCTCACCGGAATCCACCTGATGCGCACCGGCCGCCTGGAGACGGACCTCGGTGTGCTCGGAACGCGGATGGCGTACGTGCCGGACCTCATCGCCGCCAAGCGGGAAGCCGAGCATGGACCGCTCCCCGCAGGCGCCGCGGAGCAGCTCGCCACCGACGTCCCACGGCTACGCGCCGAGCTGGAAGCGGCCCGGGACACATCGGCACTGCCCCACCACGCGCACCCGGCAGCCGTGGACACCCTGCACGACCTGGTAGTGCGTACCCGCCTGCGCTGAGCCACCCAACCAGCAGGACCGGACGCGTGCGTTCGCGTTGCGCCTCCAACCACGGTGATCGTAAATGTTTCGATTGTCGCCATGGAGTCATGGTGGACAGTGGTCGGGACACTCGGCGGCATCGCGTTGACCGCCACGGTTGGCCTGGTGACGGCGCTTCCCACCCATCGATGGCAACAGGAGCGTCTCCGCCTGGAACAACGCTTCGTAGCCGACCGAGAGCTCCGGGCAACCCGACGGGAAACATATGCGCGTTACCTCGTGAGCGCTCAACGGCTTTTCGACGCCGCGAACACACTGTTCCGTCAGCACCGCACACAACCGTTGGACACGGCTGAACTTGCCGCGAACCCGCCGGAGGAGCTGCGCAGCGCCATCGCGTCGAACGAGGCTTCGCGGGTCGAGGTCATGCTTCTCGCCGACGGAGCCCTTCGCGAGACCCTCGCAGTCTATGACAGGGCCCTGTGGGATCTGTGGCCGGCGATGGCGTCAGGCGCCGATCGCCAAGGCCAGAAGGCGTGACTAACTGTGGTGCACATCACGAAGTGGCAGGCCTGGAGCCGCACCTGACTGGCGCCTGCCCTCTTGCCGAGAGTCCCATTGAGGATCCTGGTGCAGCCCTGAAGCGCGGTAGGGCGGCCTCCTCCACTTCTCCTAGGGGATGGCCATCGTCTTGGCAGGACGGACCCCTGAGGCTGTTGATGTTGGGCGTAGGCAGGCTGGCCTGGCCGCCGGGCGAGGAATACCGTCGGCCGCACGCCCAAACTGTTTCTCCGACCACCGGCGTGACAGACGGACCATCGACGCCACTCTCTGTGGCCGTGTCATCGGGACGGTCAGGATGGCCCGGGAGGTACGGACCGTGTTGGATCTGAAGCCTTACCGAGACGTGCTCGCGCTGGCGGGGTTACGGCCCCTGCTGCTGGTCGCGATCCTGGCCCGGGTGCCGGTGGCGGCCACCGCGGTGGTGATGACGCTGCACGTCCTCGATCTGGGCCACGGCTATTTCGCCGCCGGGCTGGTCGGGGCCGCGATGACGGTCGGTTCGGCGCTCGGCGCGCCACTGCTCGGCAGGCTGGTCGACCGGCGCGGCCTGCGGCCGATGCTGCTGCTGACCACGGCGGTCTCGGCGCTGTTCTGGGGGACCGCGCCGGTCCTGCCGTACCCGGTGCTGCTCGGCGCGGCGTTCGTCGGCGGGCTGCTCGCCCTCCCGGTCTTCTCCGTGATCCGGCAGTCGGTCGCCGCGCTGGTCCCGCCGACCCAGCGCCGCCAGGCGTACGCGCTGGACTCGATGTCGGTCGAACTCAGCTTCATGATCGGGCCGGCGGCGGCGGTGGCCCTTTCCACAACTGTCTCGCCCACCTCGACCATGTACGCCGTCGGCGGCGGCATCGTGCTGGCCGGACTCACTCTGCTGGTGCTCAACCCGCCGACCCGGGCCCGCGACGAGGAGACGACTCCGGCACAGCCGCTGCCGCGTCGGCAGTGGCTGACTCCACGGCTGCTCGGGCTGCTCGCCGGTGGCGCGGCCAGCACGCTGGTGATCGCCGGCACCGATGTAGCGGTGGTGGCGGTGCTGCGTGACGCCGGTCAGGTCGACTGGACCGGTGTGGTGCTGGCGCTGTGGGCCTCGTACTCGTTGGTGGGCGGCTTCACCTACGGTGCGCTGGCCCGCCCGGTGCCATCGCTGAGCCTTGCCGTGGTGCTTGGTCTGGTCACCATTCCGGCCGGTTTGGGCAGCGGCGAATGGTGGCTGCTGGCCCTGGTGCTGCTGCCGTCCGGGGCGCTCACCGCGCCGACCGTAGCCGCCACCGCCGACGCGGTGAGCCGGCTGGTGCCGGCGAGCGTACGGGGTGAGGCGATGGGCCTGCACGGCTCGGCGATGGTGGTGGGGCTGGCGCTCGGCGCCCCGCTGGCCGGGGCGGTGATCGATGCCTCCGCGCCGGCCTGGGGCTTCGCCGCGACCGGCCTGCTCGGCGCGCTGATCGCGCTGGCGGTGCTACCGGCCGAGTTGCGTCACCGGCGGTCCGACGCCGCCATCGCCGCCGCCGAAGCCACGATCACCCCCACCGCCGAGCGTGTGTAATCCACCGCAGGCGGGGTACCCGGTCGCGACGCATGTGGGCCGGAAACACCGGGCCCATCGTGCCCAACGGCTCGGCCGGGGAGGAACGTATGGTGTCACAGGATTATCGAAAGAGCCCTGAGGTGATTTCGCGACTGTCGCCTGAGCAGTACCGGGTCACCCAGGAAGCCTCGACCGAGCCAGCGTTTAACAATGAGTACTGGGACAACGAGGAACCGGGCCTCTACGTCGACGTCGTGTCCGGCGAGCCTCTGTTCGCCTCTGTCGACAAGTACGACAGCGGCACCGGCTGGCCGACGTTCAGCAGGCCCATCGCACCGACGAACGTGGTCGAGGCCCAGGACACAAGCCTCGGCGTCACGCGTACCGAGGTCCGGTCGGCGCACGCAGACAGCCACCTGGGGCACGTGTTCGACGACGGTCCGATCGAGACCGGCGGACTGCGTTACTGCATGAACTCGGCGGCGCTTCGGTTCGTTCGGCGCGACGACCTGGAGCACGAGGGCTATGGCGAGTACCGCGGGGTGTTCGAACGCCCGGCTGGGAAGCGATAGCGACGAGCGACGACACCGAAAGGCGGTCCTGGGCGGCGGCTGCCCGCGAGCGGTTCCGCGCCCGGCGAAGCCGGCCATGTGGGTGCCAGAAGGTCGGGTTCGCCCTACGGCTGTCCAACGTCCGTACATGGCCATGGACGGCTCGCTGTCCCCACAGTGACGACACGTGTGGGCTACGGACGATTGAGTTCCCACGCCCCGACGCGTCTGTCGCTGCGCACCGCAGCGCTCGCCAGCCCACACGCTTGGGGCCGGTTGCGGTGTGCTGGTCCTCTCGGCGGCGGCGACCGACCGCTACGGCATCAACGCCCGCAGCCTGGTCCGTCCGGCCTCCGCCGATCCGGCAATGTCCGAACCATATCTCGCGCTGCGATCCTCGGATCTGTGTCCGTACTCTTCTCGTCTAGCGCGCACCGACGCGATGCACTTGCGAGATGGTGGCGCAGGCACAGCCTGACCGTGGCAGGCCTTCCGCGGGGCGTTGTTGTCAGTCTTTGGGCCGCAGGCCTGGCGGTTGTCGCGGGATACATCTCCTGCGTGGTGCTGTGGGATCGCTTTCCGAGCCCGGATCCCGTGCTGGGTTGGACGGGGTTTCTGCTGAACCCGGAGTTGGCGACAAGCGCCTCCTTTGCCGGACTCATCGCACTCGTGGGGCTTTCCGTGGGCTCGGCGATGTCTGCCTACGCGCTAGACAGTGAAGGCGCGTCAGCCCGGGTCGGTCGTGTCGTGGTCGTCGCGTTCAGCGTCGCGTACGGAACCCTGCTGACGATCTATTACACGCAGACGGCCGCACACGTGCTGCTAGGGTTGGGCTTGATCGGCTACGGCCTGATCTTCGTCGCTTTCGCCCTGGCGTCGTGGGCTGCGCTCGGCTGCGCGATCCTTGCGGTGCGGCCACGCGATCACCGGTGGTTAACCAGCCACGCGGCGGCGGGCCCGTACATCGTCGGCGCGGCGACCACCGTGGTCCATCTGATGATGCCTCAGCTTGAGGTGGCGTACGGTCCGGTGGCGCTCAACGTGCTGACGGGGACGGCGATCAGCGGCGGTGGCCTGCTGCTGATTTGGCTGGCAGTCGCCGGTGTGACGGGCACTGTGGACGCCGGACGATGGTTCGGCCGCCGGGTGGCACGGTCTCCACGTTGGACCGCCGTGCTGGCAGCACTCGCGATGATCTCTGCGGTGGTCTACCTGACCGTCGAAGCAATCGGCTATTTCCGGCCCGCCTCGTTCGTTCATGCCGGTGTGATGGCCGTGGTCGGCGTGCTGCTGCTGTCGTTCGCCCGTGATGTAGACGTTCCCGACCGGCAGCAGCAGACGATCGGGTTGGTCGTCGTTCTGCTGCTCTTCGGCCCGCGTCTGATCGTCGGGGCGATCAGCAGCCAGACCGGCGCTGTGGCTTCCCTGATCGGCGTTCCGGTCATGCTCGGTGGTGCGGTGCTATTCGTTCTGCTCATCTGGGCCGCCGGACGGGTGACCCGGAACTCCTCGCCGAGGCGTCGATCTCTTGCTCTTCTGGGCGCCTGGTTGCTGAGCGGGACGGCCGCCATCGGCGCGCAGGCCGCACTGGCGGGCCGCTTCTCCGGTTTCGGCGTGGAGGTCACCGATACCTACGTCAGGATCGTGAACGTCGTGCTGAAGGTGCTGAGCCTCGGCTTCGATGATCACTTCGACGCGGGCGTCGTCCTCGTCGGTGTCGTCTCGACAGTCCTGCTCCTACGCCAAAAGACGCGGCGGATGGCGTACGCGGGGCTGTTCGTGTTCGCCTGGCTGGCACCGTGGTTGTGGGGTGGGGCAGCGGCATCCCCGCAGCTGTTCTGGGTCTTCATGATGGCGCTGCTGGGGCTGACACTGGTCGCAGCCGGGCTCGGGCGGCCCGCCGCTGGCCTTCCGCCGTCGACGATCATGACGTCGCTCTGGGTGATCGGCGGTGTCGCATGGTGGCTGGCCTACGCATCGGATTTCGTGCCTGACAGTTGGGCTCGAATCACCGTGCCAGCCGCCTTCGCCAGCCCGGCGATCGTTCCGTTCCTCCTGCAGGCGCAGCCCTTCAACAACGGGCGGCGCCGGGCGGAAAGGCTCATGCTCGCCGCGGGGGTCGCGGTCGCCTGCTCCACACTGGCGCTGTTCCAGGTCATGATCGGCCAGTGGCACGAAGATCTTCCTTGGTCGGATCTCGCCGTTCTCTTCATCGCGATGCCCGTGGCGGTGATCGCCGTGGCGTCCTTGGGGCCCCACGCGCCAGGGGAAGCCGATCAGGCAGGGGATTCGGTGCCCGTGCAGGCCCGTGACATGGACGCGGCAAGGCAACTGCCAAGGCCGAGCGAGGATCCGCGTCCGGCATGGTTCAAATTTCGGCAGTTCAAGTGAGTGTGGCCCCGGAGTCACGGTTCGTCCGGCACCGGATTCCGGCCGTCCCGCATCTTGAGCCACCCATTGCCGTCGGCCATTAACACCTTGGTCTCCGGGTCGAAGCTGTGCGGCCGAGCGCATCCGGCCGGCACCCGGTTCCAGCCCTGGTAGCCCGCGGGTGCGCCGGGGCCCTCATTGGCCCTGGCTGCCGCCGCTGGCGATGAAGCGCCCGGGTCTTCCTGTGCGGGGGCAGCAAAGCGTGCCCCCGCACAGGTGATCCGTGGGTCAGCGGGTGGTGGCGTCCTGGACCTCGCCGATGAGCTCTTCGACGATGTCCTCAAGGAAGATGACGCCGGTGGTGTCGGCATTCTCGTCGAGGACCCGGGCGACGTGGGCGCCGCTCTTGCGGATCATGGCCAAGGCGTCCTCCAGCTCACTGTCGCGGCGTACGACAGCGAGCCGGCGGATGCGTTTGGCCGGTACCGGGCTGGTGTAGCTGTCGCCGGTCAGGTCCATGACGTCCTTGATGTGCAGGTATCCGCTTGGTTCACCGTTGTCGGTGAGCAGGTAGCGGGAGTAGCCGTGCTCGGCGACGGACCGCTGGATCTCGGCTGGCGTCACGGTCGCCGGCAGCACGACCAGGTCGCCGAGGGGTACTTCCACGTCGCCGGCGGTCTTCGCGGTGAACTCGACGGCGGCGGTGAGGGTGCCGGTGTCGTCGACAAGGACCCCTTCGCGGGTCGACTGCGCCACGATGGTGGCGACCTCGTCCAGCGTGTAGGTGCTGGTGGCCTCGTCCTTGGGGGTTACCCGGAACAGCCGCAGGATGCCGTTGGCAATCCCGTTCAGGCTCCAGATGATCGGCTTGAAGATCCGGGCGACGAACACCAGCGGCGGGGCGAGGATCAGCGCCGCCCGGGTCGGTACCGAGAACGAGATGTTCTTCGGCACCATCTCACCGAACACCACGTGCAGGAACGTGACCAACACGAGCGCGACGACGAACGCCAGCACGGTGACCGCGTCCGGCGACAGCGGTGTGTTCGCCAGCGGGATCTCCAGCAGGTGGTGGATCGCCGGTTCGGAGACGTTCAGGATGAGCAGCGAGCACACGGTGATGCCGAGCTGGCTGGTGGCCAGCATCAGGGTGGCGTGCTCCATCGCCCAGAGCGTGGTCTGGGCCGCCCGGCTGCCTGCCTGTGCCTTCGGCTCGATCTGGGACCGGCGGGCGGAGATCACCGCGAACTCAGCGCCGACGAAGAAGGCGTTGACGACCAGCAGGACGACGAGCCAGATGATGCCTGGTAGGTATTCGCTCACCGGATCGTCTCTTCCTGGCGGTCGTGGGCGCTACGGTCGGCCCCGGAACTGCCGGCTGTCTCGGTGGGGACGAACCGCAGCCGGTCGGCCTGAATACCGTTGAGGTGTTCGACGCGCAGCAGGCCGCCCTCGATGGCGACCTCGTCACCGACCTTCGGGAACCGGCTGAGGCGGGCGGTGACGAACCCGGCGACCGTGTCGTACTCGTCGTCCTCGGGAACCACGATCCTGGCCCGTTCGAACAGTTCGTCGGGGCGCAGCGAGGCGTCGAAGTAGACCGACCGGCCCCGGCGCAGCATCACGGTGCGGGCCCGGTCGTGCTCGTCCTCAAGATCGCCGATGATCTCCTCGACCAGGTCCTCCAGGGTGACGATCCCGGCGGTGCCGCCGTGCTCGTCGTAGACGACCGCGAACTGCAGGCCCCCGCCGCGCAGCGTGGGCAGCAGCACGTCGAGGTGCATCGTCTCCGGTACCCGCGCCGGCTCGATGACGAGATCACGTGCCCGCACCCCGCCGCGCTCGGGCAGCGGGATCGCGAAGGCGTGCTTGACGTGTATCACCCCGATGATGTCGTCGACGTCCCGGCCGATGACCGGGAATCGGGACAGCCCGGTGGCGGTGGCCCGTTGGATGATCTCGGTGGCGGTGGCCGAGGAGTCGACCGCCGCCATTCTGACCCGGGGGGTCATCACGTCGGAGGCGTCGTGCCCGGAGAACCGCAGGGTGCGGTCCAGCAGCGTGGCATGGTCCGCGTCGAGGACGCCGGCCCGGGCCGAGTGCCGCAGCAGCGAGCTGAGTTCCTCGGCGCTGCGGGCACCGGACAGCTCCTCCTTCGGCTCGATGCCGAACGCCCGGATCACCGCGTTGGCGGTGTTGTTGAACAGCAGGATCACCGGCTTGAGCACGGTGGTGAACAGCGCCTGGAAGGGCACCACGAACTTCGCGGTCTGCAGCGGCACCGCCAGCGCGAAGTTCTTCGGTACGAGTTCGCCGATCACCATCGAGAACAGCGTCGCCAGCAGGATGCCGACGACCGCGCCGATCGCGGGCACCGCCGGATCCGGTACGCCGACCGCGCCCAGCGGATTGGCCAACAGCGAGCTGACGGCTGGTTCGAAGGTGTAGCCGGTGAGCAGTGTCGTCAACGAGATGCCGAGCTGTGCGCTCGACAGGTGCGTTGAGGTGATCTTTAGTGCGGCGATCGTGGGGCCGAGCCGTTTCTCGCCACGGGATTGACGGGCTTCGAGTTCGCCACGATCGAGGTTGACCAACGCGAACTCGGAGGCCACGAACATGCCGGTGCCGACGGTGAGAATCAGCCCGATCCCCAGCAGGATCCATTCAGACATCGGTCAGCCCCTGTCGCGCGACGGCGGCCGTACGGGCGGCCGGGACGACTAGGGGCCACGGACTATGGTGCGGAAGATCATCCATAAGGCTGCAGAGGGTAGTCGGTCACGCTGAGAGCAAGCTGTGACGGCGGGAGCAGCATTCCGCGCCGGAACACGGCGCCGTCAGCGCCAGCCGCGCGGGTGCGGCCGGGTGCGGGCACCGCTGCCCCGGTGCGGGCTGCCAGCGGCTTCGGCGAGCACATCGGCCAGCTGGTCGTAGCCGTCGCGCACCAGCCCGACGGTGAGCCGGACGTGATCGGTGTCCAGGTGGCTGACCTCGAACGGGGCACCCGGGGCGACCGCGATGCCGTGCGCGGCCAAGGTCAGCATGGCGACCTGCTGGTCGGCCACGGACATCCAGAGGTTGATGCCGTCTGCGGCGGTCGCGGCCACCCCGCGGGCGGCGAGCGCGGCGAGCAGGGCCCGGCGGCGGCGGGCGTACTCGTCGCGGGCGTGCTCGACCTGGGCGACGGTCGCCGGGTCGGTGAGCAGCTCCAGGAGTACCGCCTGGAGGAGCCGGCTGGACCAGCCGGGGCCGAGCAACCGCCGGTCACTGACCGCGGTGACGAGTTCCGTCGGCCCGCCGAGGGCGGCCAGCCGCAGGTCGGGACCGTGGCTCTTGGAGAAGCTGCGGACGTGCACGGTGCGCTCGGGCAGCCGCCGGCCCAGGCTCACCGGCGGCGCGCTGGCGATCTCGCCAGCGTGGTCGTCCTCGATGACGGTGACGCCGGGGTGGCGTGCCAGCACCCGGGCCAGTTCGTCGGCCCGACGCCGGGTCATGCTGACTCCGGTCGGGTTGTGTGCGCGCGGCTGGAGATAGAGGGCGACCGGAGCGCAGCTGCGCAGGGCCTCGGCGAGCGCGTCCGGGCGCAGGCCGGCAGCGTCCAGCGGCACCCCGAGCACGGTCGCACCGACCGTCTCCAACAGGTCCAGCAGCGGTGGGAAGGCCGGATCCTCGATCAGCACGTGGTCGCCGAAGCGCACCACCGCGGCGGTGACCCGGTCGATCGCGTCGAGCGCGCCGTCGACCACGGTGAGCTGCGGTGGCGGGAAGGGCCACCGCTCGCGCAGCACCGCCTCCAGTCTGGGCAGCACCGGCTCGTCCAGGTAGCTGTTGGTGAGTCGGGCGTCACCGATGCGCCCCAGTGCGGCAGTGATGCTGGGCAGCAGGTCGAAGTCGGGTACTCCGGTGGACAGGTCGTAGGCCGGTGCGCCACCGCCGGTCGCGGCCGGGCCGGCCGTGGCGCCGAGCTGCGCGTAGCGCAGGGGCCGGCGGGCCAGCGCCGGGGTACGCACGAACGTGCCGGACCGGCCGCGGGTCTGGATCGCGCCGGCGCGGGCCAGGCTGCGCCACGCCTCGCTGACCGTGGTGGGGCTGATGCCCAGCTCGCGGGCCACGTCGCGGACGGTGGGCAGGCGCGCGCCGGAGGGCAGCGTCCCGGCGCTGACCAGCCGGCTGACGGCAGCGGCGATGCCCCGGGCGCTGCGATCGTCCACTGCGCCCGCGATGAGTTCGAGCATCTTACAGCTCCGAAACATTTGGCCGATTGTCCGCATCGACTTGTGTCGCTAGTGTCCTACGCAATCCGATCCCGAACAAGGTCAGCGGCCGGAGTCCTCCTGACTGGCCACGTGGAAGCCAAGCCGCCGGTGCGCCGACGACCACAGGAAGGGGAGACCGTGGCAGACGTGATCCGGGCCGCCATCGTCCAGACCAGTTGGACAGGCGACAAGGAATCGATGATCAAGGCACACGAGGAGTACGCGCGGCAGGCCGCCGCGCAGGGTGCCAAGGTCATCTGTTTCCAGGAGCTGTTCTACGGGCCGTACTTCTGCCAGGTGCAGGACAAGGCCTATTACCAGTACGCCGAGTCCATCCCCGGTCCGACGACCGAGCGGTTCCAGGCCCTCGCCGCCGAACTGGGCATGGTGATGGTGCTGCCGATGTACGAGCAGGAGCAGCCCGGCGTGCTCTACAACACCGCCGCCGTGGTGGACGCCGACGGCAGGTACCTCGGCAAGTACCGCAAGCACCACATTCCGCAGGTCAACGGCTTCTGGGAGAAGTTCTACTTCCGCCCCGGCAACCTGGGCTTTCCGGTCTTCGACACCGCCGTCGGCAAGGTCGGCGTCTATATCTGCTACGACCGGCACTTTCCCGAGGGCTGGCGGGCACTCGGGCTGGGCGGCGCCCAGATCGTCTTCAACCCCTCGGCGACCAGCCGGGGCCTCTCGTCCTATCTGTGGAAGCTGGAGCAGCCGGCGTCGGCGGTGGCCAACGAGTACTTCATCGGCGCGATCAACCGCACCGGGATCGAGGAGCTCGGCGACAACGACTTCTACGGCACGTCCTACTTCGTCGACCCGGAGGGGAACTTCGTCGGCGAGGTCGGCGACGCGCACCACCCGGAGCTGATCGTCCGCGACCTGGACCTGGGGCTGCTGGCCGAGGTGCGCGACCGGTGGGCCTTCTACCGGGACCGCCGCCCGGACGCGTACGAGAGCCTGGTGAAGCCGTGACCTCGCCACTGATCGAGACCGGGACGGTGCGGCCGTGAGCATTCTGCTGATCAAGGATGGGACGGTTGTCGGTCCCACCGGCGCGACCCCGGCCGACGTGCTGGTGGACGGCGAGACGATCGCCGCGATCTTCGCGCCGGGCCGGGGCCCGCAGGACGTCGAGACCATCGACGCCACCGGCAAGTACGTCATCCCCGGCGGGGTCGACGCGCACACCCACATGCAGCTGCCGTTCGGCGGCACCTTCGCCAGCGACACCTTCGACACCGGCACCCGGGCGGCGGCGTTCGGCGGCACCACCACCATCATCGACTTCGCCGTGCAGCGCACCGGCGAGGTGGTCCAGGACGGGCTGGCCGCCTGGCACGCCAAGGCGGCCGGCAACTGCCACGTCGACTACGCCTTCCACATGATCCTCGGCGGGGTCGACGAGGACTCGCTCAAGGCGATGGACCAACTGGTCACGAGCGAGGGCATCTCCAGCTTCAAGCTCTTCATGGCGTACCCGGGCGTCTTCTACAGCGACGACGGTCAGATCCTGCGCGCGATGCAGCGGGCGCGGGAGAACGGCAGCATGATCATGATGCATGCCGAGAACGGCCCGGCGATCGACGTGCTGGTCCAGCAGGCCCTCGCCCGGGGTGAGACCGACCCGATCCACCACGGGATTACCCGTCCCGAGGCGTTGGAGGCCGAGGCGACCAGCCGGGCGATCTGGTTGGCCAGCGTCGCCGCCGACTGTCCGCTCTACATCGTGCACCTCTCCGCCAGCAAGGCGCTGCAGCAGGTGGCCGCCGCCCGTGACCTGGGACGCAACGTCTTCGCCGAGACCTGCCCGCAGTATCTCTACCTGACCCTGGAGGACCAGCTCGGCGCGCCCGGCTTCGAGGGCGCCAAGTGGGTGTGCTCCACCCCGTTGCGCCCGCGCGACGAGTCGCACCGCGCCGACCTGTGGCGCGGTCTGCGCACCAACGACCTCGCCGTGGTCTCCACCGACCACTGCCCGTTCTGCTTCAAGGACCAGAAGGAACTGGGCGTCGGGGACTTCTCGAAGATCCCCAACGGCATCGGTGGTGTCGAGCACCGGGTCGACCTGCTCTACCAGGGTGTGGTGGACGGCAAGCTGTCGCTGCAGCGCTGGGTCGAGACGGTCGCCACCACCCCGGCCCGGATGTTCGGCCTCTACCCGCGCAAGGGCGTCATCGCGCCCGGCTCGGACGCCGACATCGTGCTCTACGACCCGGCGGGCCGTACCCGGATCAGTGTCGACACGCACCACATGAACATGGACCACTCGGCCTGGGAGGGTTACGAGATCGCCGGCAAGGTCGACACGGTGATCTCCCGGGGCACCGTGCTGGTCTCCGGCGACACCTACCACGGCCGGGCCGGCCACGGGCGCTACGTGCCCCGTGGACTGTCGGACTACCTGGTCTGAGGGGCGGGCAGCGATGACGCCGGAAGCACGCGAGATCAGGCACTGGATCGACAACGTGACCGTCGCCGGCACCGGTACCCGCCGGCTGCCGGTCTGGGACCCGGCCACCGGGCAGCAACAGGCGACCGTGGTGGCCGCCACCGCGGCGGAGACGGACGCGGCGGTGGCCAGCGCGCTGGCCGCCTTCCCGGGTTGGCGGGCGCAGTCGCTGTCCCGCCGGGCCGAGGTGATGTTCCGCTTCCGTGAGCTGGTCGACGCCAACCGCAAGGAGATCGCCGCCCTGGTCAGCCTGGAACACGGCAAGACCGCGGCGGACGCGGACGGCGAGGTGGCCCGCGGCCTGGAGAACATCGAGTTCGCCACCGGCGCCCCGCACCTGCTCAAGGGCGGCTACAGCGAGCAGGCCGCAGGCGGGGTGGACGTCTACTCCATCCGTCAGCCGCTGGGGGTGGTCGCCGGCATCACGCCGTTCAACTTCCCGGCGATGGTGCCGATGTGGATGTTCTGCAACGCCCTGGTCTGCGGCAACACCTTCGTGCTCAAGCCGAGCGAGAAGGACCCGTCGGCCTCGCTGTTGCTGGCCGACCTGCTGCGCCAGGCCGGCCTGCCGGACGGGGCGTTCAACGTCGTGCAGGGCGACCGGGAGGCGGTCGAGACGCTGATCTCCCACCCCGACGTGCAGGCGCTGAGTTTCGTCGGGTCGACCCCGATCGCGAAGGCCGTCTACGAGGCCGGCACCCGCGCCGGCAAGCGGGTGCAGGCGCTCGGCGGGGCGAAGAACCACATGGTGGTGCTCCCGGACGCCGACGTCGACTCGGCCGCCGACGCCGCCGTCTCCGCCGGCTACGGCTCGGCCGGCGAGCGGTGCATGGCCATCTCGGTGGTCGTCGCGGTGGGCTCGGTCGCTGACCCGCTGGTCAGCGCGATCAGCGACCGGGTCGGCCGGATCAACGTCGGCCCGGCCACCGACCCGGCTGCCGAGATGGGTCCGCTGATCAGCCGCGAACACCGCGACCGGGTCGCCGGCTACCTCGCCGACCCGGGTGGGGCCGAGGTGGTGGTGGACGGCCGCAACGCGCCGCTCGCCGACGGGCCGGGCTTCTTCCTCGGTGCCTCGCTGGTCGACCGGGTTCCGCCCGGATCGCCGCTGCACACCGACGAGATCTTCGGCCCGGTGCTCTCGGTGGTCCGCGTGGACACCTACGAAGAGGCGCTGAAACTGGTCAACGACAACGAGTACGGCAACGGCACGGCCATCTTCACCCGCGACGGCGGCGCGGCCCGACGCTTCCAGTACGACGTGGTCTGTGGGATGGTCGGCGTCAACGTGCCGATACCGGTGCCGGTGGCCTACTACAGCTTCGGCGGCTGGAAATCGTCGCTCTTCGGGGACCTGCACATGTACGGGCCGGACGGCATCCAGTTCTACACCCGGTCCAAGGTGATCACCTCCCGCTGGCCGGACCCGGCCACCTCCCAGGTCGACCTCGGCTTCCCGAAGGTGCGGTAGAGATATGGACATCGGCGTCGTCCTGCAGTGCGACCCACCCGCCCGTGACGTGGTGGAGCTGGCGAAGAAGGCCGAGATGGCCGGCTTCAGCCACGTGTGGACATTCGACTCTCACGTGCTCTGGCAGGAGCCGTTCGTCATCTACAGCCGGATCCTCGCCGAGACCGAGCGGGTGATCGTCGGGCCGATGGTGACCAACCCGGCCACCCGGGACTGGACGGTCACCGCCTCCCACTTCGCGACCCTCAACCAGATGTACGGCAACCGGACGATCTGCGGAATCGGCCGGGGCGACTCGGCGGTCCGGGTGCTCGGCTCACGGCCGACCACGCTGGCTGAGCTGCGCGAGTGCGTGCAGGTGATCCGGGCGTTGGGCAGCGGCGAGTCGGTGACGCTCCGCGATCGACAGCTCCGGTTCGCCTGGGCACCGGAAAGCCGGCTGGAGGTCTGGGTGGCGGCGTACGGGCCGAAGGCCCTCGCGCTCAGCGGGGAGGTGGGCGACGGGTACATCCTGCAACTCGCCGACCCGGACATCGCCGCCTGGATGATCGGCGCGGTCCGCACGGCGGCCGAGCGGGCCGGGCGCGACCCGGCGGCGATCAAGTTCTGCGTCGCCGCCCCCGCCTACGTCGGCGACGACCTGGCGCATCAGCGTGAGCAGACCCGCTGGTTCGGTGGCATGGTCGGCAATCACATCGCGGACATCGTCGAGCGCTACGGCACCGGCGGTGACGTGCCGGCCGCCTTGACCGACTACATCAAGGGACGCAAGGGCTACGACTACGCCGAGCACGGCCGTGCCGGCAACACCCACGCGGACTTCGTACCGGACGAGGTGATCGACCGGTTCTGCTTGCTCGGGCCGGTGGAGAACCACCTCAAGCGGCTGGCCGAGCTGCGCGAGCTGGGCGTCGACCAGTTCGCCGTCTACCTGCAACACGACGCGAAGGAGGCCACCCTGGCCGCGTACGGCGAGCACGTGATCCCGGCAGTCGCCCGGTGAGACGACAGGTCCGTCTGGCGCTGGGGACACTCGGCGGCCTCGCCCTCGGCGTGGCGCTCTGGGAGGGCTACAAGGCCGTCGGGAATCCGGACGGCAGCAGCCTGTTCGGGGTACGCCTGCTCCCCCGCGCCGACGACCTGTCGATGCCGCACGTCACCGACGTGCTGGGCCGGCTGGCCCGGCCCGAGCTGACCGGTGGCCGCCCGGTCTGGCTGGTGGTGCTGGACGCGGCCGTCTTCACCCTCGGGATCACCGCGGTCGGGCTGCTGGCCGGTGGGCTTTTCGGGCTGGTGCTGGCGGTGCTGATGCAGCGCTTCCGGGTGGTCGAGCGCGGCCTGCTGCCCTACGTGGTGCTCTCCCAGACGGTGCCGCTGGTCGCGCTCGCGCCGCTGGTCGCGGGGTGGAGTGGCGGATTGTCGTTCGGGGCGTACCCGTGGCAGGACTGGATGACCGTCGCCATGATCGCGGCGTACCTGGCGTTCTTCCCGGTCGCCGTCGGCATGCTGCGCGGGTTGCAGTCGCCGACGGCGGCCGGGGTGGAGCTGATGCGCAGTTACGCGGCCGGCTGGTGGCGCACCCTGGTCAAACTCCGGCTGCCGGCCTCGCTGCCGTACCTCTTCCCCGCCCTGCGACTGGCCGGTGCCGCCGCCGTGGTGGGTGCGGTGGTGGGCGAGATCTCCACCGGTACCCGGGGCGGCATCGGCCGGCTGGTCATCGAGTACTCCCGGGAGGCCACCTCGGACCCGGCCAAGGTCTACACGGCGATGCTCGGCGCGGCGCTGCTCGGCCTCGTCGTGGCGGGCCTGGTCAGCCTGCTGGAGCTGCCGTTGATGCGGCACCGCCGGCGGGTGCAGGACCACCCTGTGGCGGCCCGGAGCCAGGCGAGGCCGGCGCGGGTGCGCGCCGGGCGGAGTGGAGTGGGAGACCCGGCATGACGGCGGTCAGCATCGCGCACGTCTCGAAGGTGTTCAACCAGGGCAACCCCGGTGAGGTGGTCGCTCTCACCAAGGTCGAGCTGACCGTCGAACGGGGACAATTCGTGTCGCTGATCGGCCCGTCCGGCTGCGGCAAGAGCACCCTGTTGCGGCTGATCGCCGATCTGATCGAGCCGACCACCGGCACGGTCACCGTGGCCGGCAAGCCGGCCCGGCGGGCCCGCCTCGACCAGGAGTACGGCATCGCCTTTCAGCAGGCCGGCCTCTTCGAGTGGCGCACCGTACGCCGCAACGTCGAGCTGCCGCTGGAGCTGCGCGGGACCAGCGGGAGCAAACGGCGGGCCCGGGCCGAGGAGATGCTCGCGCTGGTCGGGCTGGCCGACTTCGCCGGGCACTACCCGGCCCAGCTCTCCGGCGGCATGCAGCAGCGGGTCGCCATCGCCCGCGCGCTGGCCGTGCACCCGCCGTTGCTGCTGATGGACGAGCCCTTCGGCGCGCTGGACGAGATGACCCGAGAGCGGTTGCAGGGCGAGCTGTTGCAGATCTGCGCCAGCACCGGCACCAGCACGGTCTTCGTCACCCACTCGATCCCGGAGGCGGTGTTCCTCTCCGACCGGGTGGTGGTGATGTCGGCCCGACCGGGCCGGATCACCGCGTCGATCGATGTCGCGCTTCCGTCACGGGACGAGGCCGGGCGCCAGTCCCCCGAGTTCTTCGACGCGATCACCCGGGTGCGCCGCGCGTTGCGTGGCGACACCGCGCTCTCGGCGGTGGACGGATGAACCGCGCGGCGGCGACCCGGGGCGCCTCGGGCCGGCTCCGTGTCGTCGCGCCCCCCGTGCTGGTGGGGGTGCTCGCGGTGGTCGGCTGGGAGCTGACCGTCAGCCTCGGCCGGATCGCGCCGTTCATCCTGCCGGCGCCCTCGGCGATCTGGGACCAGCTGGTAGAGCAGCGCGGCAACGTCCTCGACGCGGCGCTGGCCAGCGGCGCCAACGCCCTGGTCGGCCTGGTGGCCGGTACCCTCGTGGCGCTGCTCGCGGCCATGCTGGCCAGCCGCTTCAGCTTCCTCGGCGAGGTGTCGGTGCCGTTCGCCGCGGTGCTCAACGCGCTGCCCATCATCGCGCTGGCACCGATCCTGAACAACATGTTCGACTCGACCAGCAGCGTGCCCCGCCGGTTGGTCGCCGGGATCATCGTGTTCTTCCCGGTCTTCCTCAACACCCTGCGCGGTCTGCGTGAGGTCGACCCGACGCACCGTGAGCTGATGGCCAGTTACGCCGCCGGCGGCTGGACCTTCGCGCGCCTGGTCCGGCTGCCCGGGGCGCTGCCGTTCGTCTTCACCGGACTGCGTCAGGCGTCCTCGTTGGCCGTCATCGCCGCCGTGGTCGCCGAGTACTTCGGTGGTCTCCAGGACGGCCTCGGCGCCCGGATCACCTCGGCCGCGGCATTCACCGCGTACCCCCGCGCCTGGGCCTTCGTGGTGGGCGCCTGCCTGCTCGGCCTGGTCTTCTACCTGGGCACGCTGCTGCTCGAACGTCTGCTGATGCCGTGGCGGACCCGCCCGGCCCTCTGAACCACCACCAGCCAGCCCCCCGTTGGATTCTGGAGGAACCCGAGTGAGACCACGTTCGATCCGTGTGAGTGTGCCGGCCGCCATCGTGTCCGCGGCGCTGCTGCTGGCAGGCTGCGGCACCGCCGACCCCGCCGAACCGGGCGCCGCTGCCAGCGGCGGCGTCACCACCGTGAAGCTGCAACTGCAGTGGTTCTTCCAGGCCCAGTTCGCCGGCTACATCGCGGCGGTGGAGAAGGGCTTCTACACCGAGCAGGGGCTCAACGTCGAGCTGCTGGAGGGTGCCGTCGACATCGTCCCGCAGACCGTGCTGGCCCAGGGCAAGGCCGACTACGCGGTCGCCTGGGTGCCGAAGGCGCTGGCCTCACGCGAGCAGGGCGCCCAGGTCACCGACGTGGGCCAGATCTTCGCCCGGTCGGGGACCTACCAGGTCGCGTTCGCGGACAGCAACATCAAGACTCCGGCCGACTTCCGGGGCAAGAAGGTGGGCAACTGGGGCTTCGGCAACGAGTTCGAGCTGTTCGCCGGAATGACCGCCGCCGGCCTGGATCCGGGCAAGGACGTCACGCTGGTGCAGCAGCAGTTCGACATGCAGGCGCTGCTGAAGAAGGAGATCGACGTCGCCCAGGCGATGAGCTACAACGAGTACGCGCAGTTGCTGGAGGCCACCAACCCGGCCACCGGCAAGCTCTACACCCCGACGGACTTCACGGTGATCGACTGGAAGACGGTCGGCTCCTCGATGTTGCAGGACTCGGTCTGGGCCAGCACGGAACGACTCAAGGACAAGGCTTACCAGGACACCACCGTGAAGTTCCTGGCCGGCACGCTCAAGGGCTGGGCCTTCTGCCGGGACAACGCCGAGGCCTGCCGGGACATGGTCGTCGCCAAGGGCTCCAAGCTCGGCAAGAGCCACCAGCTCTGGCAGATGAACGAGGTCAACCAGCTGATCTGGCCGTCCACCAACGGGTTCGGGCTGGTCGACGAGGCGGACTGGAACCGAACCGTCGAGCTGTCCCTCAAGACCCGCAATCAGGTCGGTGACACGGTGCTGAAGAATCAGCCCGAGGGGCTGGCCTACACCAACGAGTACATGCAGAAGGCGCTCGACCAGGCCAAGTCCGCCGGGGTCGACGTGACCGGGGCGAACTTCAAGCCGATGACGGTGACGCTGACGGCCGGCGGCGCGTAGCCGTCCATGGTGCAGACGTGGCCGCGCACCCGGTGGGTGCGCGGCCATCAGTCTCGGGAGCCGGTGTGGTAGCGGCCGCCACGTCGAGAGTTTACTGGCCCGTCTGCCGGGAAGGCAGCGTGTTCGGCTGCATGAGCCGGTCGGGTGACTGTCCGTCTTCAATGTTTTCGTTGTCGACGCCTGGGTTTATCCGGGTGGTGACGAGGAACGTTGGGCGCTGGGACCGGGAATCGCTGCTCCGGAAGGGCGCGGCGGAGCAGGCGACGTTCGTTGAGCTGTTCTTCGACCTGGCCATGGTGTTCATCCTCAGCCGGCTGGTCGAACAGGCGCTGGCCGAGGTGCCCGGCCCGTCAGGCTGGGTGGTGTTGGGGCAGAGCGTGCTGCTGTTTCTGCCACTGATGCGGGTCTGGACATTGACCACGTACATCACCGCCCAGTTCGATCCACGCCGACCCGCGGTGCAAGGGTGCGTCATCGGCAGCGTGTTCGGTGTGCTGGTCTTCGGCGTCAGCGTGTCGTCGGCCTTCGACGGGCGTGCCATTGCGTTCGCGGGCACCTACGTCCTCATGCAGGCCGGCCGGACCCTGGTGATCGGTCTCCTCGCCACGGCGCCCGCGGTGCGTACCGCGTATCTACGGGCCTTCTGCTGGTACGCGGTCGTTTCTGTCCCGTGGCTGATCGGCGCGTTGCACCACGGGACCGTCCGCCCGGCGTTGTGGGCCTTGGCAATACTCGTTGAGTTCGTCGCGAACGCCCGCGGCTGGCCCGTACCCCGACTCGGCGCCGGCCTGGCGAACCTGTGGGCGACGGCTGCCCGATATCTCGCCGAGCGCTACCAACAGTTGCTGATGATCTCTTTCGGTGAGCCACTGCTGTCCGTGGGCGTCGCCTTCACCCAGGTACCGGCCAGCCCGTACCGGATCACCGCACTGATCGTCGCGTTCCTGACCACCGTCCTGCTATGGCGCCTGTACTTCCACGTCGCCGGTCAGCTGGTCGACGACGCGGTCCAGGCCGCCTCGCACCCGGCCCACACCGGGCGCATCGCCGGCCTTGCCCACCTGGTCATGATCCTCGGGGTTATCACCACCAGCCTGGGACACGACCTGGTCGAGAAGCACCCCGGCATGCACACCCCCCTCACCTGGTCGTCCGTCATCCTCGCCGGGCCCGCCATCTTCCTCGTTGGCCGCTCCGTGCTGGAGTACGTCGTCTACGCCCGCGTCTCCCTGTCCCGCCCTGCCGGCATCGCCGCCCTCGTGGCCCTGATCGCGCCGCTGACCCTTGTCCCACCGCTGGCCGTCGCCGGCGGCGCCGCCATCGTTCTACTTCTTGTCGCGGTCGCCGACACCAGACGCTCGCACCGGCATCCCGACGAACAGCCCACCCCACCCTGACAACATGCCGGAAGCCTCCGCGCCATCGGTGAGCGAGGTAGCTCCAGCTGAAGACGACGTTCAAATCGCTTCGCAACGTCAGTCTGGATTCGTGGCGGATCGGAGCGTCGCCGAACACCGGCGCATTGATCTCATCCAGGTCGTCACTCGCCCGGCATGCCACTCGCTTCGATCTCCTGTTGGTGCTCACGGGCGCGCCGTTCGAGGTAGGCAGCAACGTCGTCCGCTTGGGTCTTACGCCCGAGCCAGCGGCTCAGGTTCGATTTCTGCGGCCCGGGAGCTACCACCCAGCTGCCGTCAGCGCAGATGATGGTAATTCCGTCATAGCCGGCATCGCATCGCACCACCGCCGACCAAGGAACGCGGATCGTACGCCACTCCCTGCGCAGGGTCAGTCCTTCCGGACCAGCGGACAACCGAGGGTGGAATGTGCGACGCCACAACAAGAATGCCAACAAGCCGTATGGCACCGCGATGGCGAGCGCCACGCGCAGGTCGCCGTCGGTCCACACGAAGAACATCACCACCGCTACGGCCATAACGCCGATCAGTAGTCCGGCCAGGACCCTCGACGCGAGACCCAGTCGCCACACCCGCACCTCGTCCAAGTCGATTGGCAATCCCGACCCCAATCCATCCGATGCGAATACCGCCACCGCCATGGGCTCCGCCGGCGGACTCCCGTGGCAGCATCATCGTGGATCTACGCAATACCAAGCCCTCAACCGCGTTCGCCGACGGCCCAGCGACGCAAGGTCTACCTGCCGCGTACACGACCTCCGGGACATAGCCAGCCGCTCGCGGTAGCCGATGACAGGATGGGACGCTCGTCGCTCGACATGGTTCCGGGACTTGGAGATCAGTGATCAGACCCCGCCCAGTCGCTGACGGGCAAGGAACTTCGGCACCACCATCCGCCACGCCTCGCTCACCAGCTCGACCATGCGGTCGTGTTCGAGGCGGTCGAGCTGGCAGCAGACCCACTGGAAACGCAAGTCGGCCGCACCCGGTAGGAAGAACAGCTCCGGCTCGGCGGCGACCAGGGCGGCGCGTTCTTCTCTGGGGAAGCCGAAACCCATAGTCGTCTCGTCGCGGGAGAACGCCACGTAGACGATCGCGCCAACCCGGAACTTCACCCGGTCGCGGATCAGGTGCTCGGTGGTGCGGGGCAGCGTGAGCGCCAGCGCCCGGACGTCGGCGACGGTGACCATGCCAGCACCGTATCGGCACCGCACGACAGCCACCGGCCGCACTGCGGGCGAAAGCTGGTGAATCGCCTGTTTGATCGTCCGATTGCATCTGCACGGCGGTCCCGCGCCCGTACGCCGGTTTCTGCCCGATCTGATGGAGCTGATCGGCGATCGCACGATCGATCCGGGCAGGGCCTTCGACCTGGACCTGCCGCTGGAACAGGCGGCCGAGGGCTACCGGGCGATGGACGGATGCCGCGCCATCAAGACCCTGCTGCGGCCGTGACATGCGCCTGACCATCGGCATGAAACTGATGCTCGCTGCGGCCGCCGGACTGATATCACTCGGTTCGATCGTGACCATGCCGCCCGAACCTCCGGATGTCGGCACCGACGTCGTCCTGGTCATCGAGGACAAACTACGATTGCTCGTTCGCCCTGCAGCGCTAATGCTTGGAGATCACCATTCCTACCGTCAACGCCGTCGCCGCCACCTCGGCCACTGACCCGCTCGTGCGCACCACGATCAAGCGCCGTGACGTGGGGCCGCGCGACGTGCTCATCGAGGTCAGCTACGCCGGTATCTGCCACTCCGACATCCACACGGTGCGCGGAGACTGGGGTCCGGTGCCGTACCCGCTCACCGTCGGCCACGAGATCGTCGGTCACGTCACCGAGGTCGGCGCCGAGGTCACCAGGCACGCCGTGGGCGACCGCGTCGGGGTCGGCTGCATGGTCAATTCGTGCCGCGAGTGCGAGAACTGCCGGGCTGGGCAGGAGCAGTACTGCCTGAAGGGAAACACCCAGACCTACGCGAGCCTCGACCGCGACGGCACTGTCACCCAGGGCGGCTATTCCACGCACATCGTCGTCGACGAGGACTTCGTGTTGAGCGTGCCGTCGTCCATTCCGCACGAGGCAGCCGCGCCGCTGCTGTGCGCGGGCATCACCACCTATTCGCCGCTGGCGCACTGGAGCGCCGGGCCGGGCAAGAAGGTCGCCGTGGTCGGCATGGGCGGTCTCGGGCACATGGCCGTCAAGATCGCCGCGGCGATGGGTGCCGCGGTGACCGTGCTGTCACAGACGCTCGGCAAGCAAGACGATGGACTGGCCTTCGGCGCCAAGCATTTCTACGCCACCAGCGACCCGGCGACGTTCGAGACGCTGGCGAATACCTTTGACCTGATCGTCAACACGGTCAGCACACCGATCGACATGGGCGCGTACCTGTCGCTGCTGCGCCTCGACGGAACCCTGGTCAGCGTGGGCGCGCCGTCGGAGCCGTTGCCGGTGCAGGTGTTCTCGCTGTTCGGCAATCGGCGCTCGTTCGCCGGGTCGAGCATCGGCAGCATCGCCGAGACGCAGGAGATGCTCGACTTCTGCGCCGAGCACGGCATCGCCCCTGAAATCGAGGTCATCGACGCCGACGCCATCAACGAGGCGTACGAGCGGGTGCTCAAATCCGACGTACGCTACCGCTTCGTCATCGACATCAACTCACTGCGCTGAATCGCATCAGCCCGCAGCCGGACACGCACCGTTGCGTCTGCCGCCCGGCTCACCCTGCGGTGAGCCGGGCGATGTCGTAGGCACGAGCCGTACCCCTCGAAGCGGGCGACCCAGCGGCTCCAGGCGCCCCACACGATCATCGGACAGCGCCTGAGGTGTCTTCGAAGTGTTGGGGGAACACGAGGTTGGCGTGTCACTTAGGTGGACGTCCCGCGGTTGGATCACAAGGCGACGGCGCGTGTGAGCTGCGTGACCACGCCCGTGAACGCGGCGCCGATGACGACGCCGACCGCGAGGTCGACGACGTTGCCGCGCATGATGAAGTCCTT
>NZ_JBFBAO010000064.1:0-20227 GCF_040682255.1 Micromonospora sp. NPDC051296
CGGGGCGGAGACCTGGCCACGCCGCTGGCCGGGCTGCGCCGCACCGCGACCGCCGTGCTGGAGGAGAAGGAGCTGGCGGCGCGGAAGAAGAAGATCGACGCCGAGATCAAGCGGCTCGAGCGCTCGCTGCCGGTGACCACGGTCAAGACGACCAACTGCCCCACCATCAACGGCGTGGTCAGCGACGCCGCCCGGACCGCCATCAGGACGGCCTGCGCTCAGGTCGGCAAGCCGTACGTCTGGGGTGCCACCGGGCCGAACTCGTTCGACTGCTCCGGGCTGACCCAGTACGCCTACAAGGCCGCCGGGATCTACCTGACCCACTTCACCGGCGCCCAGTGGAACGAGGGCAAGGCCATCTCCCGGGCCGACGCCCGGCCGGGTGACCTGGTCTTTTTCTTCAGCGACCTGCACCACGTCGGGATCTATCTGGGCAACAACCAGATGGTGCATGCAGCCCGGGCCGGTAAGCCGGTCAACGTCTCGCCGATCACCACCATGCCGCTCGCCGGGTTCCGCCGCCCAGGCTGACCGGCGGGCTGATCGCGCACACAGGAACGTCCGAAAGCCCCCGGTCAAGTTGCCGGGGGCTTTCTTCGTTGTCGGATGTCAGCACCGAGAGTGATGGGACGGATGTGTTGCGTATTGACGCCGGTCGTCCCTACGCTGGGCAATCGTCGGCCCGCTGGCAGGTCCGCCCACCCGGGCGGTAACGGTCCGACACCGCCGAGTCGCATCCGAGCGAGCCGGGGACCCAGGCACCCGGGGTGAATCCGCGATGGTCGCGGTAGGGCGCCCCCTTCCCGCCCGAACCCGTCAGCTAACCCGGTAGGCGGTTAGGGAAGAAGGAGTACGGAGCCCGGTGGCACACCATGCCCCGCGGCCACCGTCGCAGCGGCCGGCAGCGCCCGGCCCGACGACGGCTGGGCCGCGGGCCGTCGCCGTGCACGAGGGTGTGCCGGGAACCAATCGCGCGAAACGCGGCGGGCGGCAGCCAGGCGGGATGGACGTCGGTCGGGTCGGGGGTGGTCACGCGTGCTCCCGGCGATACCGTCGCATTGCGCAGATCGTAATGATCTCCTCGAATGCGTCAAGGTACTTCCGGAAGCGGGGACGCAGGTAGGTGGAGAAGCGTGATGTCACACCGACATATTTATGTCTGTGTGAAATCACCGCTTCCGGCGACATATCGGTGCGGCCGTCGTCAACCGCCGGGGCGGCCGTCCGCAAGTCCGGCCGGATCGGGGTCCAGCAGGTGGGCGAGTTCGGTCGGGGTGCGTGGCCGGGTGCCGGCCAGACCGGGGGTGCGGTCCAGCAGCCGGTGCACCACCGGCGCCCAGGCGGGCGTCAGCCGGGCCCCGGTGAGCAGTTCACCGCCGGCCAGCTCGGCGCCGGTCACCCCCTGCCGGACCCGGCCGCGCGCCACCAGCACGCGTTCGTCGGCCCAGCGGTAGGCCAGGTCGACGTCGTGCGTCGCCAGCAGCAGCGTGGTGCCGCCGCGATGCAGGGCGTCGAGGGTACGCAGCAGCGCCTCCACCCCGAGCGGGTCGAGCCCGGCCGTCGGCTCGTCGAGGATCAGTACCCGTGGACGCAACGCCACCGCCCCGGCGATGGCCACCCGCTTGCGTTGCCCGTACGAGAGCAGGTGGGTGGGTCGGTCGGCGAGGTCGCTGATCTCCAACGCGGCGAGGGCCTCGGCGCAGCGGTGACGTACCTGCTCGTCGGTCAGGCCGAGGTTGACCGGTCCGAAGGAGACGTCCTGGCAGACGGTCGCGGCGAACAACTGGTCGTCAGGGTCCTGGAGGACGAGTTGGACCTGCTGGCGTACGGCGAGCAGGCCGGCCCGGTTCCGGCGCAGCGGCACCCCGCCGACCAGCACCGTGCCGCTCTCGGCGGCCAGCGCGCCGACCATCAGCCGGAACAGGGTGGTCTTGCCGCCGCCGTTGGGCCCCAGCACGGCCATCCGCCGCCCGGCCGGCACCACGAGGTCGACCCCGGTGAGGACGGGCCGGTCCGGCTCGTAGCCGAAGCCGACCGCCCGCAGTTCCAGCAGCGGTGTGCTCACCCGCTCACCACCAGCAGTCGGGTGGCCAGCACCAGCCCGGCCAGCAGCAGCACGGTGGTGGCGAGGAACGCCGCCGACGGCCGCCGGACCTCGGTACGTACCGCGAGCGAGCCGGTGTAGCCGCGCAGGGCCAGCCCCTCCTCCAGCCGGCGGGCCAGCGAGAAGGCCCGGAGGAACACCGCGCCGGCCTGCCCGGCCAGGGATCGGTAGGTGCTGGCCCAGGTGCGGTAGCCGAGCCGAGCCGCCTGCGCCTGCCGCACCGCGTGCACGCTGTCCAGCAGCAGGAACAGCATCCGGTAGATCAACGCGGCGACCTCGGTGACCGCGGTGGGCACGCCGACGCGGTGCAGCCGGGGCAGCACGTCGGCCAGGGGCGTGGTGGCGGCGAACAGCAGCAGGCAGAGCAGCGCGGCGGTGGCCCGGCCGGCGGTGGCCCCGGCCGTGGCGATCCCGTCCGGCGCCCACCGGACGCTGGTCGGGCCGGAGACCGCGACCAGCATCGGCACCGACCCGGTGAGGATGAACAGCAGCGGGGTGCGGGCCGCGCGGGCCAGCAGCCGGGGCGGCAGCGCCGCCGGCCCGAGCAGCGCCACCGCCGCGGTCACCCCGACCAGTACCGCTCCCGGCCAGGGCGGCAGGAGCAGCGCGCAGCCCAGCAGGCCCAGGGCGAGCAGGGCCTTCTCCGCCGGGTGGCGGCGCCGCCAGGGGCTGGCGTACGCCGCCGCGTCCAACGCGAGCACTAGTCGGCGGCCGGGTCCCCACCGGCGGTCCGCTCGTCGCGCAGCCGCTGCCGGGTCCGGGCGACCCCGAAGTAGTAGCCGAGGAAGCCGGCGCCGAGGGCGGCCTGGAGGGCGAACAGCGCCGACTCGATCTCACCCGACGGCGGCTCGTAGATCGAGGAGAACCACGGCTCGTAGTCGGGGTGGTCGGCGACGATGGCTTCCTCGGCGAGCGCGTCGGCGCCGGTGAACGGCTCCTCGCCACTGCCCAGCCCGAGCGCCAGCGGCGCCACGGCCAGCGCCACCACGGCGAGCAGCAGCAACAGGTTGATCCGGCCGAAGGACTTCATGCCGCCGCTCCCCCGGTCGTGGCCGGGCGGCGCAGCAGCCCGAGCCGGCGTAGTTCCTGCGGGCTCACCCGGGTCAGCAGCCGGACCACCAGGACGGTGAGCAGCCCCTCGCTGATCGCCAGCGGGATCTGGGTGAGCGCGAAGATGGAGCCGAACTTGGCCAGCGCCCCGACGAACCCGGAGTCCGGGTCGGGGAAGGCCAGCGCGAGCTGCGCGCTGGTCACGCAGTAGGTGGCCAGGTCGGCCAGGGCGGCGGCACAGAACACCGACACCCCGAGGCCGGCGCCGAGCCGGCGACCCAGCACGAAGACGCCGTACGCCACCCACGGGCCGACGATCGCCATCGAGAAGACGTTCGCGCCGAGGGTGCTGAGCCCGCCGTGGGCCAGCAGCAGCGCCTGGAACAGCAGCACGATCGTGCCGAGCACGCTCATCACGGGTGCCCGGAACAGGATCGCCCCCAGACCGACACCGGTGGGGTGGGAACAGGAGCCGGTCACCGATGGGATCTTCAGCGCCGACAGGACGAAGGTGAACGCCCCGGACGCGCCGAGCAGCAGCTTCGCGTCGGGGTTTCCGCGTACCTGGTGGACCAGGTTGCGGGTGCCGTGGATGACGAACGGTGTCGAGACCGCGAACCATGCCGCGGCCTGCACCGGTGGTAGGTAGCCCTCAGCGATGTGCATGAGTCGACCTCCCCTTCCAACACCTCGTGGACGAGATCACACGTCGGGGTCGGTCTCCTGGCTCCCGGATCGTCGCGTACTCCGGCCTTCCCAGGCCCGGTGGGGCCCAGTGGCATGCAAGTCGGAGCGTGCTCCCCGGTCACAGTGGCGAGGGCCGCGCCGGTCTCACACCGGCTTCCCGTTACCGCGACGGCGCGACGGTATCCGCTTCCCGCCTCCGGGCACAAGACGTGCGGTTTGTACCACCGTTTGATGCGCCGGTTTCCGGGTAGACGCGCAATCCGTGGCGAGAAGGGGGCCGGCGAGGTGGACGACAACCAGTTCATCGACTCTGTGGCGAACCGCACAGGGGCGTCAGCCGAGCAGGCGGCCGCGATCGCGCGGGCCACGCTGACCACCCTGGCCGAGCGGATCGACGGCGGCGAGGCGCGGGACCTCGCCGATCAGCTACCCGAAGGGCTACGGGCGTACGCCTTCGCCCCGCACGAGGACGCCGAGCGGTTCGGGCTCGACGTGTTCGTGCAAAGGGTCGGCGGCCGGGCGGACGTCGACCCGGAGCTGGCCCAGGCCGGCATCCGCGCGGTCTTCGACACCCTCCGCGAGACCGTGGCCGCCGGCGAGTACGACGACGTCATCGCGCACCTGCCGGCGGAGCTGTTCGACGGCCGCGGCGGCGACCAGTTCGACGGTGGCCGGTGGCGCGCCGACCCGGGCCCGGCACCCGCCGCAGCGGGCGGCCGGCCCGAGCGCCGGCCACGGGCGGTCCAGGCCGATCGATGCGCCGCAGGCGTCACATCCGCTCCGGCGCTCGGTTCCCGTAGGTACGGCGTGCCGGGCGACGGCGTACCGCAGCAGCGGGGTGACCGCCAGGACGGCCAGTGGTCGCGGCCGCCGTCGTCCGGCGGTTGTGGGGCGTTCCGGCGGCGCGTCGTCGGCCCGGTTCTCGTCGGCCACCGGTTCGGCGGCGCGTGGCCGGGTCATACCGGCAGTCCAGCATCGACGGTGACCACGGAGCGTAGTGTGCCCAGTCGGTTCGGGTAGTGGGCCGAACGTCCCGGCGAGGCCCACCCCGCGCCGGTCACCCCTCGGCCGAATTGCGCCGGACGCGGAGATGCAATTCCCATGGAATGCAATTGACGCCGAGTCCGGACCGATTTGGCGGGGGACGGATCGGGCGACATGCCATTTCCCGCCCCATCGCGACCACGCCACTGGAGGTCCACCCCGAGACCGGGTGCCCCACCCCGCCGACCGCGCCGGCCCGACACCCACCCGGGGTCGACAGTCGCCGGCAACACCCCGGTAACCATCCGACATCACCACCACTCATAACTCAGAGTGTTCACTTGAATTGCCTCTGTTGCATCGGCCGACGTCAGCCTATGCTCGCCCCTTGGATGTGACGCAACCCACGTCCGACGGACACGAACACCCGGGGCAGCGCATTTGCGATAGATCCACAAGTGTAAATGTAACAGCGCATTGGAGAGGCCCGGAGACAATCATCCGGCCGCGCTGCCGCATGCCCGTTGACGCCGGTGACGGCGGTCGCCGGGTCGGCACCGAGGAGGGCACGAGGGTGCGAGCACGGCAGCTGAGCCGCTGGACGGCCGGCCTGGTGGCGGTGGCCGCGGTCGGTACGACCACCGCCTGCGGCGGCGGGCAGGAGGCGGCCACCACGACAGCGCCAGATCGGGGCAAGCCCGCCGGCGCCCAGCGGAACACCGACGAGCGGGCGGCGGAAGAGGCGGCGCTCGCGGCCTACACCGGCTACCTCGCCGCGTCCCGCACGGCGAGCCGGCGCAGCGATCCGCAACACCCGGAGCTGACCCGATTCCTCGCCGACCCGCTGCTCACCCGGGTCCGAGTGAGCCTGCGGCAGGCCCGGGAGCACGGCGCAGTCAGCACCGGAACGCTTCGTTCCGAGCCCACCGTGATCTCGGTGAACCTGGATTCGAGCCCGCCCACCGTGGAGATCCAGGACTGCCTCGACGCCACCGGCTACCGGATGGTCTACGTCTCCGACGAGCGGGTGGTGCCCGGCACCCGCGGCTCCCGGCACCTGGCCACCGCCACCGCCACCCGCTATCCCGACGGTCGCTGGCTGATCAACGCCGGCACGGCCCACCGGGACCAGCCATGCTGACCGGCAACGCACCACGGACCGACCGCGACGCCGGCCGCACGGACGGCGGAGCCCGCCGCGCGGCTGGCAGGGCTGGGTTCGGCCTGGCCCCGTCCGCCCACCGCCGGCCGCACCGCCGAGACCGTCCGCCGGCCGCAACTGCCCGCCGGGTGCTGCTCGGCGCTGCCCTGGCCCTGCTGCTGGCGACCGGCCCGGCGGTGCCGGCGACCGCCGCCGACCCCGGTGCCGAATGCCCGCCCGCCCAACCCAACTGCAGCGTCTGGGACGACGACCCCGGCACGCCCGGGGGTGGCGGCAACGGCGGAAACAACGGGGGTGGCAACGGAAGTGGCGGAGGCGGGGGCGTCTGCCAGTGGAACGGGCGCACCATCGCCTGCTACGACGACGTGCTGGGCTGGTTCAACAGCAGCGACGGCTGCTACTACAAGCTCGCCGAGCCGCAGCCGGAAGCCCCCGAGGGCGAGCAGTGGTACCTGCGTACCTGCTACGGGGGCGAGATCGGCCTCCAGCAGACCGTGCTGCTGCCCGCGCCGCCACCGGGCTTCGGCGCCCCACCGGACCCGGACGAACTGGCCCGCCGGGCGCTGGCCTCGATCAGCCTGCTCGCACCCCGAGCCTCCGTCGCGCCACGAAAGGACATCGGCCCCGGACTGGTCGGCCTGCCGGTCTGGATGTGGGCCGAACGCGGCCCCAACCAGTTCGGCCCGCTGAGCGCCTCCGCCTCGGATCGCGGCCTGACGGTCACGATCACGGCCAAGGTCGACCGGGTCGTCTGGGACATGGGCAACCGCGCCACGGTCACCTGCGACGGCCCCGGCACCCGGTATGACGCCAAGGGGCGGCACGCCGGCAAGCCCTCCCCCGACTGCGGCTACGACCGCGGCTACCCCAAGGCCGACACGTACCGGGTCCAGGCGACCACGCACTGGAGCGTGGAGTGGCGCAGCAGCAGCGGCCAGACCGGGAACATCCCCGGCGTCACCCGCACCACCGGCACGGTCGAAATCCAGATCAACGAGCTTCAGGTGGTGACCCGATGAGCGTGGCGACCCGAAACGGAACCCCTCCGGTGGACGCGCCGGTCGCCCCACCACGGGTGGTCCGGCAACGTCGGGTACGCCCCGGGCTGCTCGGCCTGGCCGTGCTGTTGATCGCCCTCGGCGGGCTGGGCTCGGCGTTCGCGGTCACCTCGGTCCGGGCGACCGGCAGCTATCTGGCGGTGGCCCGGACGGTCGAGGTCGGCAGCGTGGTCAGCGCTGATGACCTGGTGTCGGTGCAGGTGGCCGGAGGGCAGGGGCTCGACCCGGTGCCGGCCGGCCAGCTCGCCGACGTGGTCGGCATGCGGGCCGCCGTCTCGCTCGCCCCGGGAACGCTGCTGACCATGGCCCAGCTCACCGACGATCCGCTGCTCGGCCCCGGGCAGCAGCAGTTCGCCCTCGGCCTGAAGGCGGCCCAGGTACCCGCCCCGAAGCTCCGTCCCGGCGACGAGGTACTGCTGGTCAGCACCCCGAGCAACGACAGCAACGGCACGTCCTCCGGAGCCACCCGGTTCACCGCGACCGTCACCGACGCCGTCAGCACCGACGGCCGGGACGAGGTGGTGGTCTACCTGGCCCTCGCCGTCCGCGACGTACCCGCAGTGGTGGCATTGGCCGCGCAGGATCGGATCGCGGTCGTGCTGACCCGGGCGGCCTGAGCATGGCGATCATCGCGCTGGTCTCGGCCAAGGGCTCGCCGGGGGTCACCACCACCGCGCTGGCCTGTGCGCTGAGCTGGCACCGGCGGGTGGTCCTCGCCGAGTGCGACCCGGCCGGCGGCTCGGTCCTCGCCGGCTACCTGGGCGGCGCGCTGGACGGGCCGCGCGGCATCGGCGAACTGGCCGTCGGCGAACTGCGCGACGGCAACCTGGAGACGGCGTTCTGGTCGCAACTGGTCGACCTGGACGCGCCGCGGCGCGAGCGGCTGCTGCTGCCCGGGGTCGTCGACCCGGCGCAGGCCGGCAGCGTGACCCCGCTCTGGCAGCGGTTCGCCGACTTCTTCACCGGGTTGGAACGCGGTGACCCGGCGTACGACGTGATCGTCGACTGTGGCCGGTTGCATGCGGTCGGCCCGCCGTGGCCGCTGCTGCGCGCCGCGTCGGTGGTGCTGGTGGTGAGCCGGGCGCAACTGCCCGACCTGTCCGGCACCCGGTCCATGCTCCAGGCCATCGAGCGGGACTTCGCCGAGCACCGGGTGCAGCCGGGCACGCTACGGCTGCTGCTGGTCGGCGGCGGGCACGGCAAGAGCGAGATCAGCAAGGCGCTGCGGCTGCCGGTGATCGCCCGGCTGCCGCACGATCCGCGTACCGCCGAGGTGTTGAGCCTGGGCGGCACCGTGCGGGCCGGACGGCCGCTGCTGCGCGCGGCCCGGGGGCTGGAGGTGCCGGTCGGCGCCCTGTTGGAACGGCGGCGGGCCCGGCTGGCGTGGCCGGTGTCCCAGGGGGTGCCCGATGCGATTTGAACCGGTCTCGTCGGACCCGCGCCGGCAACCGCCGGGAGCGACCTCAACCGCTCCGCCGCTGCCCGCGGCCAACGGCCACCATCCGGCGCCGATGCCGGTCGTGACGCTGCCGCCGGATCCGCCGCCCCGGCCGCGGGTGGACTTCCAGATGGTCCGCGAGCTGCGCCGGGAGCTGAGCGAGCGGCTCACCCGGTGGCAGCGCGGCCGGGAGTTCAGCGTCGACGAGGAGGACACCGAGCGGGCCCGGCTCGCGGTCCAACTGGTCGCCGAGTACGCCGACTCGGTGCGCCGCGCCGGCACCCCGATGGCCGCCGGCGAGGAGCGGCTGCTGCTCGACCAGGTCACCGCCGAGCTGGCCGGCCTCGGCCGGCTCCAGACGCTGCTGGTCGACGACACCATCGAGGAGGTGCACATCCTCGGCTGCGACCAGGTACGCATCACCCGGCACGGCGGCGGCGTGGACTGGGCCGAGCCGATCGCCGACAGCGACGACGAGCTGGTGGAGATCCTCCAGGCGGCGGCCCGCCGGGCCGGGGCCACCGAACGCTCGCTGTCCACCTCGAAGCCCACGCTCGACCTGCAACTGCCCGACGGCAGCCGGCTGGCCGCGGTGTTCCTGGTCAGCCACCGCCCGTACGCGGTGATCCGCAAGCACAACACCCTCGACGTGACCCTGGACGACCTGGCCGGCACCCGGGGCGACCTGGACGAGATGGTCGACCCGCTGCTGCGCGACTTCCTCCGCGCGTCGATGCGGGCCGGGCTGAACATCATGGTCGCCGGGCTGGCCGGCGCCGGGAAGACCACGGTGATCCGGGCGCTGATGAGCGAGATTCCGCCGGACGAGCCGTACGTGCTGCTGGAGGAGAGCCGCGAGCTGCTGCCGGCCCGCCGGAGCGAGCGGCACCGGGCGGTGATGAGCTTCGAGGCCAGGGAGGGGCACGGCGAGCGCGGGCCGGACGGCCGACCGGCCGGCGAGGTGAGCATCGCCGACCTGATCCCGGTCTCGCTGCGGATGGGCGTACTGCGGATCATCGTCGGCGAGGTGCGGTCCCGGGAGATCGTGCCGATGCTCCAGGCGATGACCACCAGCCGTGGATCCATGTGCACCATCCACGCCCGTACCCCGGGCGGGGTGAGCGAGCGGATCATCGAGCTGGCGCTGGCGCACGGCCGGGAGATGACGGTCGACCAGGCCCGCCGGATGGCCGGCAACGCGCTCGACCTCATCGTCTACGTCACCGTCGAGGACGAGACCGCGATCGGCGGGCGCAAGCACCGGTTCGTCTCGCACGTCGAGGAGGTGCTCGGCGTCAGCGAGGGCAGCCGGATCACCACCACGCAGGTGTTCGGCCCCGGGCCCGACGGCCGGGCGGTGCCCCGGCACCTGCCCGAGCGGGTCCGCGACCAACTGCTGCGGGTGGGCTACGACGCCCGACTGCTGAGCCGGTGGATCGAAGCCGGCCAGGGCGCCTGGCGCCGGCCCCGGCAGACCCGACTCGGTCGGCGGTGAGCCGTGCGCAACGACATCGAACTCATCGCGATGGTCTCCGGGGCGGCCTGCGTGGCCGGTCTGGTGCTGACGGTCGTCGCGCTCGTCGGCACCCGCCGACCGCCCGGGCCGGCACCGGGCGCGGGTCCGGGGCTCGGCCGGCTCTGGCGCGGCTCCGGCAGCACCGTCCGCGAGCAGCGGGCGCACCAGGCACTGCTGCTCGGCGCACTGGTCGCCGGCGCGCTGGCCTTCCTCCTGACCGGCCTGCCGGTGGTCGGCCTGCTGGTCGCAGTCGCGGTACCCGGCACCCCATGGCTCTTCTCGGTCGGCCGGGCCGAGCAGCGGGCCATCGCCCGGATCGAGGCGGTCGGCGAGTGGACCCGCCGGCTCAAGGACGTCTCCGCCACCGGGCAGGGGCTCCAGCAGGCGATCATCGGCACGGTCTCCACCGCTCCAGAGGAGATCCAGGAGGAGGTACGCCTGCTCGCCGCCCGGCTCCAGGCCGGCTGGCTGGCCCGTGCCGCCCTGCTGGCCTTCGCCGACGAGATCGGCGACCCGGTCTGTGACCAGGTCGTCGCGGCGCTCATCCTGCACCTCACCGACCGGGGCGAGCGGCTCGGCGACGTACTCGGCTCGATCGCCTCGGCGGCGGCGGCCGAGGTGGCCACCCGACGGGAGATCGAGGCCAAACGCACCCAGCCCCGGTTCGCGGTCCGCTTCCTCACCGGGATGACCCTGGCCACCATCGGGTACGGGCTGCTGAACCGCGAGTACGTCCAGCCGTACGACACGCCGTTCGGTCAGCTGGTGATGGCGATACTCGGCACCGCGTTCGTGGGCCTGCTGGCCTGGGTGCGCTCGATGAGCCAGCCGCCCCGGCCGGCCCGTTTCCTGCCCGCCCCCGATCCGCGGGAGGTGGTGGCGTGAACGTGTTGCTCACCCTCGCCGTCGGCGGCGGGGCCATGGTCGGGCTGGGCGTGTTCCTGGTGGTCCGCGAGCTGGTGCCGGCGACCCCGGCGCTCGGCCCCGCGTTGCGCCGGCTGCATCAGCCGCCCGGAGCCCGGGTCGGCCCCGCCGACCGTCGCCTGGAATGGCTCAGCGGCTTGGCCCGCTGGCTGCGCCCACCGCACCGGCAACTGGCCCTGCTCGACCGTACGCCCGAGCAGTACGCGCTGTCCCTGCTGCTGTCGGCCCTGATCGGGCTGGCCGGGCCGGTTCTGCTGAGTGTCACGCTGTTCACCGTCGGCGTCGCGCTGCCGCTGGCCGTACCGGTGCTGGGCAGTCTCGGCCTGGCACTGCTCTGCGCGCTGGTGGCGCATCGGGCGGTGCTGGCCCGCGCCGACGCGGCCCGGGACGAGTTCCGTCAGGCGGTCTGCACCTACCTGGATCTGGTCGCGTTGCAACTGTCCGCCGCGCACGGCCCGGTGCAGTCGCTGGAGCGGGCCGCCACGATCTGCGAGGGCTGGGTCTTCGACCGGATCTCCGAGGCGCTGCGGATGGCCCAGATGCAGATGCACTCGCCCTGGGACGAGTTGCGCGACCTGGCCGACCGGATCGGCATCCCGGAGCTGGGCGACGTCGGCGCGATCATGCGGTCCTCCGGCAGCGAGGGCGCGCAGGTGCACGAGACCCTACGCAGCCGCGCCGACTCACTGCGCGACCAGATCCGTACCGACAACCTGGCCCGGGCCGAGGGGGTGACCAGCCGGCTCGACATCCCCGGCGCGCTGCTGGTCTTCGTCCTGCTCGGCTTCGCGATCTACCCGTTCCTGGCCCGCCTCTGAATCCGACCCCCAACGAAGGAGCACCGATGTCCGTCCTCACCTACCTGCACGTCGCGCTACGGGCGCGGCTGGCCGAGCTACGCGGCGACCGCGGCGACAGCCCGGTACCCACCGCCGTGATCATCTTCGGCCTGGTGGCCGTGGCGATGGCGGTGACCGCCGCCGCCCTCGGCGCGGCCAACGACTGGATGACCAACATCCCGAAGCACGAAAACCCGAAGTGACCCATGCTCCGTTCCCTGTCCGCCGGCTGGTGCCGGGTGGCCAAGGCCACCTGGCATCCCCGACTGCCCGGCGACCGGGAGCGGGGCGGCAACCCGGTCGAGCTGGCCGTGGCGCTGCCGGCGATCCTGCTGATGGTCTTCGCCGCGATCCAGGTCGCCGCCGTGTTCGTCGCCCGCTCCACGGCGCTCAACGCCGCGCAGAGCGGGGTCAACGCCCAGCGGCTCCACCAGGCCCCCGACGGGGCCGGTGAGGCCCGGGCCGCCAAGTTCCTCGAGCTGGCGGGAGACTGGCTGGTCGACTGGGACGACCCGGGGCCGAGCTGCGTCGCCACGGCCACCGACGTGACGTGCACGGTGACCGGCCGGTCCCTGTCAGTGGTGCCGGGCATCAGCTTCTCCGTTCGGCAGACCGCACACGGGACGGCGGAACGATGGACCGCACCATGAGCCGGGGCTCGGTATCGATCGAGGTGGCCGTCCTGGCGCCCGCCTTCGTGGCGTTGATGGTGCTGGGCGGGGTCGCCGGGCGTACCGCGGTGGCCAGCGCGGCGCTGGAGGCCGCCGCGCACGACGCGGCCCGAGCGGCCTCGATCTCCCGGGACGCCACCACCGCCCGCCGGGAGGCCCGGGACGCGGCCCGCCGCCAGCTCGACTGGCGGGGAATCTCCTGCGTCGGCGCCCCGGCGGTGACCTTCCGCGGCTCGGTCGGCGGCCGGTCCACCACCTTCAACGCAGCGTTCCGCAGCCCCGTCGGGCAGGACGCCACGGTCACTGTGGAGATCGCCTGCACCGTGTCCTACCAGGACATCAGGCTGCCGGCCCTGAAGAGCATGCCGGCGGGAAACCGGATCACCGCGTCGTTCACCTCGCCGCTGGACCGCTACCGGAGCCGGGGATGACGGCCGGGCGGGGCGATGCCGGGCGGGTCAGCATCTTCCTCGCCGTCGCGATGATCGGCGTACTCGGCATCATCGGCATGGCGTTCGACGGTGCGGGTCAGCTCCGCACGCTCCAGCGCGCCGAAAACCTGGCCGCCGAGGCGGCCCGCGCGGGCGGCCAGGCCATCGACCTGGCGACCGCGATCGAGGGCGGACCGAAGCGGATCAACCAGTCGCAGGCCCGCCAGGCCGTCGCGGACTACCTCTCCGCGGCCGGGGTCAGCAGCCACACGGTGAACTTCCCGGTGGTCGACGGCGAAACCCTGATCCGGGTACGCGTCACCATCACGTACGGCCGGGCCATGCTCGGCCTCTTCGGCTTCTCCAACACCGTCACCGTCACCGGCGAGGCGACCGCGCGGGCGCTGACCGGGGTTCCCTAGGGAAGGAAGGTAGCCATGGCCGCATCGGGTGGTACCGCCGTACGGCGGATCGGTCGCATGTTGACCGGGTTCGGTGCGCTGGTCGTGCTGGTCGGCCTGTTGGTCGGGGGGCCGGTCGCGCTGCTGGCCTTCGCCGGTAACCCGCTGCCCGACCACGTACCCACGCTGTCGGCGGTCGGCACCGCGCTGACCAGCCGCGACGACGGGCAACTCTTCCTGCGGGCACTGGCGGTGGCCGGTTGGTTCGGCTGGGCCACGTTCGCCCTCTCCGTGCTCGTGGAACTTGGCGCACAAGCACTGCGCCAGCCCGCGCCACGGCTGCCCGGGATGGGCCGACAGCAGCGGGCGGCTGCGGCACTGGTCGGGTCGGTCGCGCTGATCCTCGCCGCCAGCCCGGCCGCCGCCGCGGCCACCACGGCGTACGCCACCCCGACGTACGCCGGGCCACCGGCGTCGACGGTGGCGCTCGCTCCGCCGAAGGCCACCGTGGCGCTCGCCCCATCGGCGGCAACTGCCACGACGGCGGGGCACACGGCCACAGTTCCTGCGGCGACGACGGGACACGCGGCGGGTCTCGCAGCGGCAGCGGGTCCGGTGACGACGGCGGGTGTGACCGCTGTTGGTCCGGCGACGGCGGTCGGGCCGGCGACGCGGGCGGACCGGGTTGGCGAACAGGTCGACAGGTCGGTCTACAAGGTGACCAAGGGGGACTACCTGGGCGGGATCGCCGACCGGTACCTCGACGACTTCGACGACTACCGCGAGCTGGCCGCGCTCAACGAGCTGCGCGACCCGGACCGGATCCGGCCCGGGCAGCTGATCAAGCTGCCCGCGGAGGCCCGTGACCAGGGAGCCCGACCACACGCCACCGGCCGCCTGGTCGCCCACGACACGGCACGACCCTCGCCGGGCCCAGCCGCACCCGGGCGGGCCGACGGCACGCCACCTTCACCGTCGAGGCCGGGCGGCACGGCTCCGCAGCCGGGCGGCACCGCACAGCCGGGCCAGCCGGGCGGAACGGCACAGCCCGGACAGCCGGGCGGAACGGCACAGCCGGGCGGAACGGCACAGCCGGGCCAGCCAGGCGGAACGGCACAGCCAGGTGGAACGGCACGGCCGGGACAGCCGGACGGAACGGCGGGGCCGGGACAGCCAGGTGGAACGGCACAGCCGGGACAGCCGGACGGAACGGCGGGGCCGGGACAGCCAGGTGGAACGGCGGGGCAGCCGGGTGCCGGCGTGACCGCGACGCCGAACGAGCCTGGGCGGCAGCCGGCTCCGCCACGCAGCGACTTGGCGGATGGCGACCCGCCTCTGGTGACGGTCGGTGCGGCCCGAGCCGGAGAACCCGACCGGGTGAACCGTCCGCTCGCCGTCTCCGCTGTGCTGGCCGTGGCCAGCATCGTCGGTGCACAGATCGGCGCGGTGCTGGGCATGCGTCGTAGGCCTGCTGGGCCGCATCACACGGTTCTGCCGGCCACCGGCGATCGTGCGGTACCCGGTGGGCGCGGTCCGGCCAACCCGGTACCCGAACTGCCGGTGGGCCGCCACCGCAAGGACTGATCCGTCGCGGTGACCGGTAGTCCCTTGATCGTCTGCATTCGAGTGACATCCATATCGGCGTGTCGTGTCACTGAAATGCAGACGCAAGGGTGCCCCAGGTGCGAGTGACACAGTCAGGGGAGGCGGGTTTCCAGGCGGCCGTTGACGATGCGGGTGGGCAGGATCTGCTGGTCGTTGGAGGAGGGGCCGTGCACCACCTCGCCGCCGTTGAGGCGGAAGGTGCTGCCGTGCCACGGGCACACCACGCACGCGTGCCCGTCGATCTCGGTCACTTCGCCCTCGCCGAGCGGGCCGCTCTGGTGCGGGCAGCGCTCCAGCATCACGGTGACCTCGTCGCCGTGCCGGTAGAGGACCAGCGACACCTCGTCCACCTTGCGGGTGACCAGCTCCCGCTGCGGCAGGCTGGCCATCTCGGCGATCGAATGCCAGCCGTCGCTGATCAGGTGCAGGTCGGAGACGCTCACGTTCACCTGGGCCCCCTGCTTGTAGGCCAGGTGCCCGCCGAGGTACGCCCCAGCGCTGACCGCGCCGAGCCCGAGCCAACCCAGCGTACGGCCGAGGCCGTGCCGGCCGGTCAGCCGCGCGGCCACCGAGCCGCCGTACAGCGCCAACCCGACGGTGTTCGACGCGGCGTGCACCAGCCCGACCCGGCGCTGGTCACGGGCGAGGGCCGCCCAGTCGTTCAGCCCGGCGACCGCTGCCGGCACCGCGCTCACGGTGCCGATCGCGGTGAGCGTGGTGGCTGCCCGCCGCTGGCCGGGCATCAGGTCCAGCACCGCCGCGCTCATCCAGGCGCCGACCGGCACCTGCACCATCGCCGGGTGCATCGGATGCCCCAGCCAGACCCCGTGCAGCGCGTCCCGGACCCGCTGCGGTCTCAGCACGCCCTGCACCACACGCTGCAACCGGTCACCGATCCGGTCCAGGCCGGAGGCTTGCTCGATCTTCGTCAACAACGCTCGCACCCGACCCGACTTCCCGCCGTACCCGGTCATAAACCGGTCGCCCCGGGCAAATCGTCACCAGCGGCGCCCGAACCTCCTCATGATCGCGCTCGATCCAGGATCGGCCACCCGTCATGCTGGTGCGATGGCGGTACGGGTTGAGCATGACGGGCCGGTGACCACGGTGATCCTGGACCGGCCGGAGGCACGGAACGCGGTCGACGGCCCGACCGCACGGGCCCTGGCCGACGCGTTCCGCTCGTTCGACGCCGACCCCGAGGCCGCGGTGGCGGTGCTCTGGGGAGCCGGGGGCACGTTCTGCGCGGGCGCCGACCTGAAGGCGATCGGTACGCCCCGCGGCAACCGGGTCGAGCCCGACGGCGACGGCCCGATGGGCCCGACCCGGATGATCCTCAGCAAGCCGGTGATCGCGGCGATCTCCGGGTACGCGGTGGCCGGCGGGCTGGAACTGGCGCTCTGGTGCGACCTGCGGGTCGCCGAGTCCGACGCGGTGCTCGGGGTGTTCTGCCGACGGTGGGGGGTGCCGCTGATCGACGGTGGGACAATCCGGCTGCCCCGGCTGATCGGCGAGAGTCGGGCGATGGACCTGATCCTCACCGGCCGTCCGGTGCCGGCCGAGGAGGCGTACGCGATGGGGTTGGTCAACCGGCTGGTCCCAGCGGGTGAGGCCCGGACGGCGGCCGAGCAACTGGCCGCCGAGATCGCCCGACACCCGCAGACCTGCCTACGCAACGACCGCGCCTCGATCCTGGCCACCGCCGCCCAACCCGAGCCCGAGGCCCTGGCCACCGAACTCACCTACGGCATGGCCTCCCTCACCGCCGACGCCCTCGACGGTGCCGCCCGCTTCACCGCCGGCGCCGGCCGCCACGGCCACCCCACCCCCTAACCACCCCACCCCACCCCGCCCCTCCCTCCCCGCCCGCCCCCGCCTCGTCGATCATGCAGTTGTGGTGGGCGCTTCATCATGTTTCGCAACTTTCGCGGGGCACCACAACTGCATGATCGGCTCGGTGGACGTGAGGGAGGGAGGGCCGCCGGGAGGGAGGGGGCTGCTCCCGGCGGCCGGGGGTGGGTTAGTTGCGGATGATGGTGAAGGTTGAGGTGGTGTTGCGGATGTCCTGCCAGTTGTTGGTCAGGCGTAGGTTGTTGAAGGTCGCCGAGCCGACGGCGGGGCCCTGGCCGGCCTCGGGCATTTCGTTGACCCAGATTCCGAAGCCCGACTTGGCGTCGAAGGCGTCACCGCTGCGCTGCGCGCCACTGATCGACACGTTGGTGAAGACCGTGTCGGTGACCGGGTTCTCCGGCTGGCTGCCGGTGTATTTGGTCTGGAACATGATGCCCGAGTAGGTCGGGTCCACGATGTCCACGTCGGTGACGCGGATGCCGCGGAACTCCTTCGACGCGGAGAACACCCAGATCGCCGGGAAGGTCTGCGCGCCCCAGAAATGGCCGCCGGCTCGGATCAGCGAGATGTTCTCGAACCGGGTCGGCGGGCTGGACCCGAACCCGATGAACGGGTAGCCGAAGTCCAGCGAGCTGATGGTGATGCCGGAGTACGTCAGCATGTCCGCGATGTAGAGGTTGCGGAACACGTTGTCGTAGCCGCCGTACACCGCGACCCCGGCTGCCCGCCAGGTCAGCGTGGCGGTCAGGTTCTCGAACACGTTGCCGTGGTTGCCGGTGGACGCACCCTGGTCGGTCGCGGAGAACAGCGCGAACGCGTCATCGCCGTTGGAGCGGCCCTCCGAGTTGCTGATCAGGTTGTTGGTGCTGCCGTTGGTCATGTTCACCGCGTCGGCGAAGGTGTTCCGGAACCGGCTGTTGGTGATCTTCAGCCCGTCGACGCTCACCCCCCAGTACGCGCACACGGTGTGCTCGACCCAGACGTTGTCCAGGGTCAGGTTGTCGACGTCCTTCAGCTCACCCCAGACCTTGCCCGGCCCGTCCTGCCGAACGGTGTAGTTGCCGAAGAAGGCGAGGTGTTCGAAGGACGATCCGCTGGCGCTGGGCTCCACCCGGAAGCCGGCGTCGGTGTTCTGCTGCGACGACGGCGTGGAGAACCGGGTGAACCACATGCCGGCACCGACCACCTTCACCGCCTTGCCGTACACCTGGAACTTCTGCGCGGTCTCGTACGTGCCGGCGGGCAGGTAGACGCCGACCAGGTTGCCGGTGGTGTCCATCCGGACCGCGTCCAACGCGCTCTGCACGTCGGCGTGGCTGAACCCGTTGGGCACCCGGTAGCGGGCCGGATCCGGGTTCGCCCGAGGCGCCACCAGCTCCAGGTTGACGAAGTCGATGGCGTACGTGGTGGTGTTGGCCGGGTCCTTCTGCATCCGGATCCGGCTGCCGGCCGGGATGGTCGAGTTGAGCAGTACGTTCGCCTCGTCGTAGAGGTGCCGGGGCGGCCCGGCGCTCGGCGAGTCGCTCGGGCTGGCCTCGGCGCCGTACAGCCAGATGTGCTTCGAGGTGAGGCTGATCGGCTTGTGCAGCACACCGTTGACGTAGATGTTCAGCGTCGAGTTGATCCCGCCGCCGTTCGGGGCGTCCGGGATGGAGAAACGGGTGACCAGAGCGTTGGCGTCCGCCTTGGTGGTCCACTCGACGTACGCGCCGGTGCTGTTCAGGGTCACCGCCCGGCGACCGGACGCCTCGCCGGCCAGGTCGCCGATGGTCCGGTTCGGCCCGATCACCTGCGCCCCGCCGCCGACCGAGCCCTCCTCGGCCTCGTACATGTCGTACGGCAGGTTGGCGCCGCGACCCACGAACAACGGCCGCTCGCTGGTGTTGTTGGCCCGCTTCACCGGCAACTCGTTGGCGTCGTCGGCGACCACCACCCGGACGGTGTACCGGCCGTTGGCCGCTGTCCAGGTGCCCAGGTTGACCGGGCCGGCCGTCGCGCCGACACCGATGGTGCCGGTGTACGAGCCGGTGAGCGTACGCACCACCGTGCCGGAGTCGTTGAGCACGGTCAGCGTGATGCCGTGCGCGCCACCCGCCGAGGCGATCGTGCCCTGGTTGCGCAGGGTCACCGCGAAGCTGACCGTGGCACCGGCGGCCGGCGTGCCGGGTGACCAGGTGACCGCCGAGGCGACCAGGTCCGAGCTGGCCACCGGGCTGACCGTCAGCCGGGTCGGGCTGGTGTAGCTGTTGTTCGACTCGTTCTGCTCGATGACCGTGTTCGCCGGGTCGACCGTGGCACTGAGCTGGTAACTGCCGGCGTCCCGGGCACCGATGGTGGTCGACACGGTGGCCGACGCACCGGCCGCGAGAGCACCGACGGCGGCCTGGCCCACCTTCGTCCCGTCCAGGGCGAAGTCGACCGTGGTCGCGCCGGAGGCCAACGTGCCCGCGTTGCGGACGGTGGCGGTGAGCGTGAGCTGGTCGGTCTCCACCGGGGCGGCCGGGGCGAAGGTCACGTTGGTGACGGTGAGGTCCGGATTCGGCGCCGGGGTGCCGATCACCTGGAACTCGGCGACCTGACCGTTGGACGCCCCGGTGTTGGCGGTGAACTGGAGCCGGACGTCGGCGGCCGTCGCCGACACCGGGATGGTCACCGTGTTGCTGCTGGTCGGGCTGAACGAGTAGTTCGCGGAGCCGACCAGGGTGCTGAAGCCGGAGGCGGACTGCTCCCGCCCGAGCACCGAGAAGGTCTGCGTACGCGGACCCCAGGCCGGGTCCGGGTTCAGCTTCACCACGATCGCGGTGACGCTCGCGTTCGCGCCGAGCGCGACGGTCAACGTGCTCGGGTACGCCCCCGGCGCGCCCTCCCAGTAGGTGGTGACGTCGTCGTCGACCGCGTTCGCCGCGGCGAAGATGTGCACCATCGAGGAGGCGGTCGCCGGCTTACCCGCAGCGAGGTTGGTCCCGCCGGGGGTGCTGCCCACCCGGGTCACCGTGTTGCTGTTCGCGGAGGCGTTGCCGGCCGCGTCCTTCGCCCGCACGTAGTACGACACCGTCGCACTCGCCGGCTGGGTGTCGGTGTACGTCAACGTCGTACCCGACACACTGGCCCGCAACGAACCATTGGCGTACACGTCGTAACCGGTCACCCCGACGTTGTCCGTCGACGCCGACCAGGTCAACCGGATCTGCCCACTCCCCGGCTCGGTGAAGGCCAGGTTCGTCGGCGCGGTCGGCGCCTGGGTGTCACCGGAGCTGCCGGTACGGGTGACCGTGTTGCTGTTCGCGGAGACGTTGCCGGCCGCGTCCTTCGCCCGCACGTAGTACGACACCGTCGCACTCGCCGGCTGGGTGTCGGTGTACGTCAACGTCGTACCCGACACACTGGCCCGCAACGAACCATTGGCGTACACGTCGTAACCGGTCACCCCGACGTTGTCCGTCGACGCCGACCAGGTCAACCGGATCTGCCCACTCCCCGGCTCGGTGAAGGCCAGGTTCGTCGGG
>NZ_JBFBAO010000064.1:20326-24135 GCF_040682255.1 Micromonospora sp. NPDC051296
ACGTCGTAACCGGTCACCCCGACGTTGTCCGTCGACGCCGACCAGGTCAACCGGATCTGCCCACTCCCCGGCTCGGTGAAGGCCAGGTTCGTCGGGGCCGACGGCGGTTGGGTGTCGCCGGTGGCCGGGCCGTACACCTCCAGCTCGGCGAGCTGCCCGGCCGGCCAGCCGGTGTTCGCGGTGAACTGCAGCCGGACGTAGCGGGTGGCGGCCGAGCCGACGGTGATGGTCACCGTGTTGTTGGCGGTCGGGTTGAACGCGTATCCGGCGGAGGCGACCAGCGTGCTGAAGGTCGACCCGTTGGTGCTGCCCTGCACGGTCAACGTCTGGGTACGCGCCCCCCAGCCGCCGGGCAGCTTGAGCACCAGCCGGTCGACGGTGACCGTGGCACCCAGGTCCACCTGGATCCACTGCGGGAAGGCGTTGTTCGGGCTCTCCCAGTAGCTGCCCTGGTTGCCGTCGTTGGCGTTGGCGGCGAGGTAGACGTCGGCGTGACCGCTGGCGGACATGCTCCGACCGGCCGCCAGGTTGGTCGACGAGGTGGCCGCGCCGTACACCTCCAGCTCGGCCAGCTGCGCGGCCGGCCAGCCGGTGTTCGCGGTGATCGAGATCCGGACGTACCGGGTGGTGGTGGCCGGGAAGTCGAGGGTGACGGTGTTGCCGCCGGCCGGGCTGAAGGTGCGGCCCGCCGAGCCGACGATGGTGCTGAAGCCGCTGCCGGTCGTGCTGCCCTGCACCGACAGCGTCTGGGTGCGGGCCTCCCAGCCCGCCGGCAGCTTCAGCTGGACCTGGTCGATGGACTGACTGGAGCCCAGGTCGACCTGGACCCACTGCGGAAGGGCACCACTGCTCTCCCAGTAGGTGCCGGCGTTGCCGTCGGTGACGTTGGCCGCGGCGTACGGGCCGTTGACGCTGCTGGCGGTCGCGGCGCGGCCGGCGGCGAGGTTCGGGCCGCCGGCCGCAGCGGCCGGGGGCGCGGGCGCGGCGGTGAGGGCGAGGCCGACCGCGGCGAGCACGGCGGTCAACCGGGTACGGAATCTGGACATGGGGGATCGACACCTTCTTCCGGGACGTGGAGAGGCGTTGCGGGGGTGTGGTGCTCTTAGGGCGTGGGTGGGCCCCGATCGGCGTGCGGGGCCCACCCACGGGTCAGGCGGCGTGCACCTCGAACTCGGCGATCTGGGCAGCCGGCCAGCCGGTGTTGCCGGTGACGTTGAGTCGCAGGTACCGGCGGTCACCGGCCGGCAGGTTGATCGACACCGTGTTGCCGGTGGCCGGGTCGAAGGTGCGACCCGCCGAGCCGGCGAGGGTGGTCCAGGAGTTGCCGTCGGTCGAGCCGAGCACCGACAGCGTCTGGGTACGGGTCTGCCAGGCCGGCGACGGTGGCAGCTTCAGCACGACCCGACCCACCTGCCGGGCGGTGCCCAGGTCGACGGTGAGCGTCTGCGGGAAGGCGTTGTTGGCACTCTCCCAGTAGGTGTTCGCGTTGCCGTCCACCGTGTTGGTGGCCACGTACACGTCGGTGTGGCTGGTGGCCGTGACCGGCCGGCCGAGCGCCAGGTTCCCGGCCGGGGGCGGGGTGGTCGGTGGCGGGGTGCTGCCGCCGTACACCTCGAACTCGGCGACCTGACCCGCCGGCCAGCCGGTGTTGCCGGTGATGCTGAGCCGGACGAACCGGCGCTCACCGGCCGTCAGGCCGATCGAGACGCTGTTGCCGGTGGCCGGGTCGAAGACGCGACCGGCCGACCCGGCGAGCGTGGTCCACGAGTTGCCGTCGGTCGAGCCGAGCACCGACAGCGTCTGGGTACGCCGCTCCCAGCCGGCCGGCAGCATGAGCACCACCCGGTCGACGGAACGGACCGCGCCCAGGTCGACGGTGATGGTCTGCGGGAAAGCGTTGTTGGCGCTTTCCCAGTACGTGCCCGGGTTGCCGTCGACGGCGTTCCCCGCCTGGTACGTCTGGTTGTGGCTGGACGCGACGACCGGCCGGCCCTGGGCCAGGTTCCCGCCGGGCGGGGGCGTGGTGGGCGGCGGGGTCGTCGGCGGGGGTGTGGTGGGCGGGGGGCTGGTCGGACCGCCGCCCCACTGCGGCTCCGGCCACGGCCCGCAGTACGGGTTGGCGGTGTACCAGCCGGAGTTGCCGGCGCCCTGGGTGATCTGGAAGCCGCTGCCGACGCAGTTGTGGATCGGGTTGGACTGCGCGATGCCGGTGGCCCGTACGTTGGTGAACGACACCTGGCTGGGCGCCTGCACCTGGAGGGCGTACGTGCCGGCACCGTCGATGCGTACGTTGTTGAAGCTGATCCCGCTGGTGGCGCCCTCGATCCAGTGCAGCGCCGCGTAGGAGCTGTCCAGGATGTCGGTGTCGCTGACCACGATCGACGCGCCCTGGATCGGCTGGTTCAGTGCGGAGAACCAGATCGCGCCGACGCCGAACTGCCAGTTGTAGTCGGAGTTGCCGTTGCGGATCAGGGTGTTGCGGGCGACCGTGATGGTGCCGGCGACGGCGGTCGGCCCGTTTACCCCCGTGTACCGGTTGGCCACGTGGATGCCGCCACCGTTGGTGACCGAGTCGGCGGTCACGTTGTCGGTGATCCGGATGTCCCGCCCGCCGTAGGTGACCAGGTGGTTGGCGAGGATGGTCACGCCGATCGTGTTGAAGGTGAACGAGTTGCCGACGTTCGGCACGGTGTCCGCCCACATGGCGAGCGCGTCGTCGCCGGTGTTGCGGACGAAGGTGTTGGTCACCGTGGAGTTGGTGACCCCCCAGTGGAAGTTCACCCCGTCCGCGGTCTGGTCCAGGATCCGGCTGTTCCGGATGGTGAAGTTGTTCATCGGGCCGTCCATCCAGGCACCGACCTTGGTGTGCTGCATCCAGACGTTGTCCACCACGGAGTCGGACATCGCCCCGCCGATGGCGTTGACCTGGTCCTCGTCCACCCGCTCCCGGATGTCGCCGATGATGGCGAAGTCGCGCAGCGTCACGTTGCGGCTGGGCCCGCCGGCCTCGTGCGGCCGGATCTCACCGCGGTAGCCACCGCCGTTCACGTACTTGCCGTAGATGCCGGCGGCGCGCTTGCGGTCGGTGGGATGCCGGCCGCCGAGCACCGAATACCACGGGCCGGCGCCACGCAGGGTCACCCCGTCGACCACCACGTGATCCCAGAGGGTGAAGTTGCCCGACGGGATCCACACCGCCCGCCCCTGGGCCCGGCCGGCGTCCACGGCGGCCTGGAACCGGGCGGTCGAGTCGGTGGCACCGGTCGGGTCGGCGCCGAAGTCGGTGACCACGTCGATGACGTTGGCCGGCTTGGTGATCGGCGCGGCGACCAGCTCGAAGTCGGCCAGGTCGATGGTGAAGGTCGGCGACTGCGCGGTCGAGGAGACCTGGAGCCGGATCTTGGTGCCCGCCTGGTACGTGGTGCCGAACAGGGTCCGGGCCTCGTCGTAGAAGTGGTGCGGGTTGATGTCGCCCGGGTTGTTGTTGAACGGGTAGCCGCCGTAGTACCAGCCGTACTTCGAGGTGACCGGGACGGCCTTGACCAGCGTGCCGTTCGCCCGCAGGTCGATGGTCGCGTCGCGGCCGGTGCCGGCGGCATTGTCCGGGATGCTGTAGCGGAACGTGATGGCGTTCGCGGGTGCGGTGAGGGTGAACTCGACGTACTCCCCGACCGCGTCGAGGGTGACCGCCTCCCGGCCGCTGGCCTCCGACGGGAGCGTGCCGTAGCGCCGGTCCGGGCCGATTCGGGTGCCGTTGTGCGCGGCGTTCTCGGCCTCGTGCTCGATGAACGGGACAGTGGCCCCCCGGC
>NZ_JBFBAO010000065.1:0-23774 GCF_040682255.1 Micromonospora sp. NPDC051296
GCGTGCGGGTAGTGGTGTCCGCGTACCCGGTGGTCGGCCAGCTGGGTGACCAGCGCGGCACCCACGGTCTCGTCGTCGTCCACCACCAGCAGTACGAAACGCCCGTCGGATCGGTGGTCACCCCTGGTGGCCTCGACGAGGTTGTTCATCGCTCACCGGCTCCGGTTCAGGTTCAGGCCCATCGCGACACCCTTGCGCCGCGCAGGACGGTCCGCCGCACTGCATGACACCGCGCGGTCGGTGGGTACGGGCGAGCGCCAGCGGCGACGGGCCGCGCCCGGTGGGTCGCCGGTGTACCCCGGCGACCCACCATCGACCGCCGCTTCCGGCCTCAGCCGAAGCGACCGGTGATGTAGTCCTCCGTACGCTTGTCGGCGGGGTTGGTGAAAAGCTTGCCGGTCTGGCTGAACTCGACCAGCCGGCCGTGCCGCACCTGCTTCTCGTCCACCTCGGCGGTGAAGAAGGCGGTGTAGTGGCTGACCCGGGCGGCCTGCTGCATGTTGTGCGTGACGATCACGATCGTGTAGTCGTTCGTCAGCTCGAACATCAGGTCCTCGATCTTCGCGGTGGCGATCGGGTCGAGCGCCGAGCAGGGCTCGTCCATGAGGATGACCTCGGGCTTGACCGCGATCGTCCGGGCGATGCAGAGCCGCTGCTGCTGACCGCCGGAGAGCGCCAGGGCGCTCTTGCGGAGCTTGTCCTTGACCTCGTCCCAGAGCGCGGCCTGGGTCAGCGCCTCCTCGACGTGGTCGTCGAGCCGGCCCTTGATGCCGTTGATCCGCAGCCCGTACGCGACGTTGTCGTAGATGGACTTCGGGAACGGGTTCGGCTTCTGGAAGACCATGCCGATCCGCCGCCGGACCTGGATCGGGTCGACGTCCTTGGCGTACAGGTCCTGGCCGTGGTAAAGCACCTCACCGCTGACCCGGGCCCCGGGGATCGGGTCGTTCATCCGGTTCAGCGCGCGCAGCACCGTGGACTTACCACAACCGGACGGCCCGATCATGGCCGTGACCTGGTTCTGCTGGATCGGCATCGAGGTGCCGCGGACCGCCTCGTAGCTGCCGTAGTAGACGCTCACGTCGCGCAACTGCATCACCGGTGCCGTGGAGGGCATGACACCGGCGCCGGCGGTGCCGGGAGCGTGGACCGACACGGACGGTCGGGTGGTCAGGTCTGCATCGTTTCGGGCCATGTCAGCGCTCCTTGATGGCGAATCGGCTGGCGATGAGTCGAGCGATGATCGTGAAGCCGAGCACGATCACGATGAGCGTCAGCGCCGCGCCCCAGGCGCGGTCCTGGGCCGCTTCGAACGGTGCACTGGCGTTGCGGAAGATCTGTGCGGGCAGCGCCGTGTTGAAGCCTTCGAAGAGGTTCGAGTTGGGCGCGAAGACGATCCCCGTGACGATGACGATCGGGGCGGTCTCACCGGCCGCCCGGGCGACGGCCAGCAGCGAACCACTGGTGATACCGGAGATAGCCGCCGGCAACACCACGGTCAGCGTGGTCTTCCACTTGCGGGCGCCGAGCGCCATGCTCGCCTGCCGCAGCTCGTCCGGGACCAACCGGAGCATCTCCTCGCTGCTGCGGATCACCACCGGCAGCATCAGGCAGGCGAGGGCCAGCGCGCCGGCGAAGCCGGTCTGCTGGCCGACGAGCAGCACCCAGGAGATGTAGATGAAGACGCCCATCACGATGGATGGCACGCCGGTCATCACGTCGGCCATCAGCCGGATGAGTCGGGCCAGCGGTGACTGCTTGCCGTACTCGTTGAGGTAGATGGCGCCGAAGACGCCCAGCGGGATGGCCATCAGCGCGGCCATCCCGGTGATGAGCAGCGTGCCGACGATCGCCGGCGCCATGCCGCCGCCGGCCCGCCGGTACGAGTTCGGGATGTCCTCGGTCAGGAAGCTCAGGCTCATCACGCCGGCACCCTTGACGATGACGGTGTAGGTCACCAGGGCCAGCGGGGCGACGGCGAGCCCGACGGCGGCCCAGATGGCCACCGTGGCGAGGTGGTTGCTGAACCGGCGGCGGCCGGAAAGGGCCGCCCGGGTCAGGTCCGGCCCGCCGGCTCCGGAGCGGGTGGTGGGTGGTGCGGTGACGGTCATTACCTGCTTCCCTTCATCCGCGCCTCGGCCCGGCGGACGATCACCTGGGCGAGCACGTTGATCAGTACCGTCATCGCGAACAGCACCACGCCGAGGCCGATCAGGGCGGCGGTGTACGTACCGGTGGACTCACCGAACTGCTGGACGATCACCGCGGCCATCGAGTTGCCGGGCGCGAACAGGTTCGCCGTGATGTTCGTCGAACCGCCGATGACGAGGGCCACCGCGATCGTCTCGCCCATCGCCCGGCCGAGGCCGAGCATCACCGCGCCGACGATGCCACCGAAGCTGTGCGGGAACACCGCGCCGCGGATCATCTCCCAGCGGGTGGCGCCGAGCGCGAGGGCGGCGTCCTTGTCGGCCCGGGGGACCGTGCTGAACACCTCGCGGCTGATCGACGTGATGATCGGCGTCACCATGATCGCCAGGATGATGCCGGCGGTCATGAAGTTGCGGCCAGTGCTCACCGGACCGAAGAGGCTGCCGAGCACCGGCACGCCGCCGAAGACGTCGTGGAACCACTGGTAGACGGGCACCATGGCGGGGGCGACGACCAGGATGCCCCACAGGCCGAAGACCACCGACGGGACGGCGGCCAGCAGGTCGATCACGGTCACCGCGGGGCCACGCAGCCGGCGCGGCGCCAGCTCGGTGAGGAACAGCGCGATGCCGATCGAGACCGGCACCGCGAACAGCAGGGCGATCAGCGACGAGAGGGCCGTGCCGTACGCGAACGACAACGCCCCGAAGATGGCGTCGCCGGTCGCCGGGTTCGGGTCCCAGATCCGCTCGGTGAGGAACCGTAGGCCCATCGCGTCGAACGCGGGCCAGGCTTCCCGGACGGTGGTGATCAGGATCAGCCCGAGGACGGCCAGCACGAGCAGGCCGGTGCCGAGCGTCCACCAGGAGAAGACGCGGTCGGCGCGGGCGCTGCCGCCGCGCTGGGCCAGCGGCGACCGGGAGTCGGGGGACTTGGTAGTTAGGGTCATCTTCACTCCAGCTCAGGTACCCCTCTGGGGACGGGATCGAATCGATCCCGTCCCCAGGTGGAACGCCCTAGCGATCTTGATCCTGATCAGCCCTGGATCTTGTCGACCTGAGCCAGCGCCTTCTCCTTGAGAGAGGCCGGCAGCGGCGCGAAGTCGATCTCCTTGGCCAGGTCCTGGCCGTCGTTGAGCAGGTACTTGAGGAAGCCCTTGACCAGGTCCGCCTTGGCGGCGTCGTCGTACTTGGCCTTGACGATGATGAAGGTCGGGGCGGTGATCGGGTACGAGCTGGCGCCAGCGGCGTTGAGCGGGTTGTAGCTCAGGTCCGCCTCGATCGCGGCACCCTCCAGGCCGGCGGTGGTGCCCTCCAGCGACGGCTCGACGAACTGGCCGTCCTTGTTCTTGATGGCGGCGAACTTGAGGCCGGTCGCCTTCGCGTCGCTCAGGTCGACGTAGCCCACGGCGCCGTTGGTCTGCTTGATGATCTGCGCGACACCGGTGTTCTTCTCGCCGCCCTGGGTGCTGGCCGGCCAGGCCACGGTGTCACCGCTGCCCAGCTTCCAGGCGTCGCCGGCGGCGGCGGTCAGGTACTTGGTGAAGTTGTTGGTGGTGCCGGAGCCGTCCGAGCGGTGCGCGACAACGATCGGCGTGTTCGGCAGCTCGACGCCCGGGTTGTCCGCCTTGATGGCGGCGTCGTCCCAGGTCTTGATGTCGGTCTGGAAGATCTTGGCGAGCGTCTCCGGGCTCAGCTGCAGCTTGTCGACGCCCTGCACGTTGAAGGACACCGTGATCGGCGCCGCCACCGTCGGGACGTAGAGGAAGGAGTCGGCGGTCACGCCGTCGGTGTCCTTGACCAGGCTGTCGGTGCCGGCGAAGTCGACCAGACCCTCACCGAACTGCTTCTTGCCGGTGCCCGAGCCGGTCGCGTTGTAGGTGACCGTCACGTTGGCGGCCTCACCCTTGAAGGCCTCGATGACCTCTTGGTAATACGCGTCCGGGAAGCTGGCGCCGGACGCCTTCAGCTCGCCGGACAGGCTCGCGTAGGCGCTGTCGCCGCCACTGTCGCCCGACTCCGTGCTGTTGTTGTTGCTACCACAGCCGGTAAGCGCGAGCGCGGCAACCGCGACGCCAACAAGGACGCGCCGCGAAAGCACGTTGCGGTTCACCAGGTAAGCCTCTCTATTGGGGTGCATCAGCCCGTCCGGGCCGTACGCGAGTCAAGTTAGGAGGCAGAGGTAGCCGGACTCCCGGCGCCAGATGAACGGAAAGTGAACTTGGCGGCTCGGCTGATGGCCGACGGGCGACGGGATGTGACGTTCGGGGCGCGAGCGCACCGGATGCCCGGAATGGGCGGGTGAGACGTGCCTCTCAGAGACGGATTGTCCCGGTCACCAGGTAGACCACCTGACGCGCGACGTTCACCGCGTGATCGGCGTACCGCTCGTAGTACCGACCGACCAGGGCCAGGTCGATCGCCGACTCGACCCCGTACGGCCAGGCGGAGACGAGCATCGACAGCAGGCGTTCCTGGGCGGCGTCGACCTCGTCGTCGTCGAGCCCGAGCTGCATCGCGTCGAACCGGTCACGGGTGGCCAGCACGACGGCGGTCTTGTCGGCGATCCGGGCCGCCGCGTCCGCCATCGCCGTCATCAGCGGCACCGCCAGCTCCGGGACCACCCCCACCGGGTGTCGCATCAGGACGATCTTCGCGACGTGCACCGCGAGATCACCCATCCGTTCCAGGTCGCTGGCCATCCGCAACGCGCACAGCACCAGCCGCAGGTCGGAGGCGACCGGCTGGTGCCGGACCAGCACCTGGGGGATCATCGCCTCCACGTCGGCCCGCTGACCGTCGAGGGCGGCGTCGCCGACCAGCACCGCCTCGGCCGCGCTCCGGTCGACGTCGAGCAGGGCCATGCTGGCGCCCCGGATCGCCGCGCTGGCGTCCCGGCTCATCGTGGCCAGCACACCGGTGAGCCGGTCGAGCTGCTCGTCGTAGCTGTCCCGACCCATCGCGCCTCCTCCGTCCATCCGGGCCGGTGCCGGCCCGCGCGGGCGGCGCGCCGGCACCGGTCCGTCGTGCCGGGCGGCCCCGGTCCTGGCCAGCAACCTACCTGCCGTACGCACCTCGGCACCGGGCGCGCACACGGCGCCTAGCCCACCGGCGCACCTCGGCGAGCGCAGGCCGGCCGGGCGTGAGGCGGTCGAGCGCTGGGCGACTCACCGGGACGCGGTGGTCGAAAGCGACCGGGCGGCCGACGGCGCCCGCCGGTGGTGGTCAGTCGGTCAGCACGTCCAGCAGCAGCGCCGCCGTCCAGCCGAACGCCGGGGAGCCGAGGCCGGCGCCGGTGTCCGGATGGAAGTACTCGTGGCAGCCCGCCGTCTCGACCAGCTCGATCATCGACGCGCGCAGGCTGGCGGCCAGCCGGGTGTGCCCGTGCGCGAGGAGTCCCTGCCGGACCAACCAGTTGATGTTCATCCAGCTGGGGCCACGCCAGTAGCGCAGCGGCTCGAAGTCCGCCGCGGTGCGGTCGTGGCTGGGCAACGGCCGGGCCATCCGGCCGGCCAGCCCGAACCGGGCCGAGCAGGCCTCGACGAGCACCGCCTCCACCTGCCGCGCCGGCAGATCGGGCAGGATCAGCGGCGCCAGCCCGAGCACCGTCCGGGCCGGAGTCAGTTGGCCGGTGCGCAGGTCACGCGGGTGAAAGGTGCCGGTCGTCGGGTCGTACAGCCGGTCCACCACCGCCGCGGTGATCCGGGCCGCGCTCTCCCGGTGCGGGCCCGGATCGGCACCGATCTCGCCGGCGATCCCGGCGAGCGCGTGCTCGGCGGCCCCCATCGCCGCGTTGAACAGCGGACACTCCACCAGGAACGGATGCCGGCCGGCCAGGCCGTCGTCCCGGTAGCCCGCCGCGCGGTAGGCGGTGACGATCGCGACGTAGCGCGCGTAGTCCAGGTCGGTGGGGCGGTGCGCGGCCGCCGCGTGCACGATGTCCCGCCGCCGGTACGCGCGCAGCACCGCCGCCTCGGCCGGCACCGCGGCCAGCGGGGCGTCCCAGGCGGGGCTGTTGTCCAGCCCGGACTCCCACGGGTGCACGATGCTGGCCAGCCCGGCACCGCCGACGTCGCGGCGGGTGGCGAGGTAGTGCTGCTGCGCGACCAGCCGCGGGTAGAGCCGGCGCAGCGCGCCGAGCCCGTCCGCCGAGGGCGCGATGCGGTACGCGTGCCACGCGGCCAGCGCATGCACCGGCGGCTGGACCAGCCCGGAGGTGGCCGCCTGGGGTGCCCCCTCGACCGTCCCGGAGGCCCAGAACTCGGGCCCGGGAAAGTAGGCACCGCCGGAGACCGCCGGGTTGAACACGATGTGCGGCACCCGGCCGTCGAGCCACTGGGCCCGGAACAGGCTGGTCAGCTCCTGCCAGGCGCGGTCGGGGCGAACGTGGGCCCAGCCGATCGCGATGAACGCGGAATCCCAGCTCCACTGGTGCGGGTACAGGGTGCGCGACGGGACCGTGTGGTCGTGCTCCCAGTTGCCGTCGAGCGTGTCCACCGCCAACTGCCGGAGCCCGGCGTGGTGCCGGGGCGCCTCGCCGCCCAGGGCACCGCCGGCCGGCGCCGTGCCCGACCCGGTCGGCCGGGCAGTCCAGTTCGCCATGCGTCACATCCTGGTAGCCCTGAGGCTTCAGGATAAGGTAAGAGTCGATCACCGCGCACGGGGGCACCGACGCAGGTCGAGCGGCACGACGAGGCGAAGGAGCCCCAGATGAGGCAGGCACGGCAGGGTCCCACCGGCACCGAGGGTGAGGACTACACCCGGCGATTGCAGCAGCTCAGCGGGGCGCGTTGGAAGCGGGTCCTGGACGTCCAGGCGCCATACCGGTGGAACCTGCGGCGGCTGCGGCTGGGCCGCACCCTCGACGTCGGCTCCGGGCTCGGCCGCAACCTGATCAACCTGGGCGAGGGCGCGGTCGGGGTGGACCACAATCCGACCTCCGTGGCGCACACCCGGGCACTCGGCCTCGAGGCGTACACCACCGAGGAATTCTTCCGCTCCGAGCACGCCCGCGCGGACGCCTTCGACTCGCTGCTCGCCGCGCACCTGCTGGAGCACATGCCGGTTGAGCAGGCGCGCGAGGTGGTCGCGTCGTACCTGCCGTTCGTCCGCTCCGGCGGTCGGGCTGTCTTCATCACCCCACAGGAGCGCGGCTACCGCAGCGACGCCTCGCATGTCCGGTTCGTCGGTTTCGCCGAAGCAGCCGAGGACTGCCGGGAACTCGGCCTGACCGTGTCGCGCCAGTACTCGTTCCCCTTTCCGCGCGCCGCTGGCCGGCTGTTCACCTACAACGAGTTCGTGACGGTGGCGCGGCTGCCCTGAGGGCGGCTGGATACCGTGGGCCGATGAGCAACCCGACCCGCTGGGTGACCGACACCGGCCCCGAGCACTCGCAGTGGTACGTCGACCGGTTCCGCCGGATGGCGGCCGAGGGTGTCGACCTGGCCGGGGAGGCCCGGCTGGTCGACGCGCTGGTGCCGCCGCGCTCGCGGATCCTGGACGCCGGCTGCGGCACCGGCCGGGTCGGTGCCGAGCTGGCCGCCCGGGGCCACACGGTGATCGGGGTGGACGCCGACCCGGTCCTGATCGAGGCCGCCCGCGCCGATCATCCCGGACCCCGTTGGCTGGTCGCCGACCTGACGGAGCTGGACCTCGTCGCGGCCGGCGAGCCCGAGCCGTTCGACGCGGCGGTGCTGGCCGGCAACGTGATGGCCTTCGTCGCCGCGGGCACCGAAGGCGCGGTACTGCGCCGCGTCGCCGCCCACCTGCGCCCAGACGGGGTGGTCGCGGTCGGCTTCGGCACCGATCGGGGCTACCCGCTGACCGACTTCGACGCCGACGTGGCCGGGGCCGGCCTGTGGCTGGAGCACCGCTTCGCCACCTGGGACCTGCGTGCATGGCGCGACGACGCGGACTTCGCCGTCAGCATCCTGCGCCGCCCCGCCTGACAGTCGCTCGGTGGCCTTCCCCCGCCACGCACTCCCCCGGCCCGCCGGCATTCAGGCGGGTGCGGCCGGTTGCCGGGCCGCTTCCGGGTCCAGGGTCGCTCCGGCGGGGACCAGGCTGACCAGGCCCGCCGGCAGGCGTACCGGGGCCACCTCGCCGTAGCCGAGCATGGCGGACACGCCGGCGTCGGCGAGGACGTACCGCCGGCCGAGGTCGGTCACCACGGAGATCGCGCCGCCGGTGGCGCCGGGTGCGGCAACGGACTCGACCACGGCTGCCCGGCCCGGCTCCACCAGCACGTGGTCGGCCAGCGCCGGGCCGTCCGGCCCGCGCGCGGTGCGCGGCGCGGCGGTCAGGTCCGGCAGGTCCACGCCGAGCCGCAGCTCGATCGCGCCGGCGTCGTCACCGACCCGCGCACACAGCACCGGCGAGTCCATGGTGGCCAGACGGGGCGGCGCGGTCGGTGGCGCGCCGGGCCCGGTGGGGGCGAGATCGGCCAGCTGGGGCAGGGCGGCGAACCGCCCGAGGCTGAGCTGCTCCGGCTCCCGCTGGCCGGTACGGGCGAGCAGCAGGCCGGCCTGCAGCTCGGTGATGCCGGCGAGCCCGTCGCGCAGCACCACCGCGTACTGTCGAGCACCGCCGGAGTTGCTCACCAGCAGCACGTCCCCGATCCTGGCGTCGGCGACGCGGACGGATCGCTCGCCGAGGCCGGGCAGGTCCAGCGGGGCCAGGTCGGTGCCGGCCGGCACCGTGTTGAGCAGGGCCGCGGCGACCGGTACGGCCCGGGCCCGGGTGGCCGCCAGCGCGGCCAGCACCCGGTCGGCGTCGCGGATCAGGTGCCGCCGCTGGTGCCAGACCAGGTGCAGCCGGCCGTCGGGGTCGCGCAGCAGCAGCGCGTCCTCGCCGAGCGGCCGACCACCGTTGCCGTCGGCGCCGATCAGCAGCACCGACCGTGATTCTCGTCGGCCGGCCTCGGCCACGCCGACCGAGCAGACCGTCCACGGCGCGGTGGCCAGCCGGGCCGCCGCCGGCAGCGAGTCGGGCGCGTCGGCGATGCCCAGCGGCAGGCCGCGGGGCACCCCGTCGATCGACCGGCGGGACACCAGCACGGTCTTCGGCCGCTCGGCTCCGGTGATCAACAGCGCGGACGCGTAGTTGGTGACCGGGTGCAGCTTCTCCTCGCGGTAGACGAACCGGGCGCCGGATTCCTTCTCCACGATGACCGCGCCGGTATCACGCCACTTGGCGCCGCCACCGGTGAACAGGCCGTAGAGGGCGGAACCTCCCAGGCCGATGACCGCCACCAGCACGCTGGCCAGCGCCGCGCCGGCGAGCCGACGGAACGGTGACTGGGCCGGGTCGGTCTCGCGCATCACCAGCGCGGCCACCGCCCGCTGGACGGTGAACTGGTACGAGTGCAGCTGGTCCTGCCGCGACGGCATGCGGTCCCTTCCGCGAGACGGTCGGGGCACAGGATATGCGTTGCGTCGATGTCCCGAGGACTGTGCGTCGTCGCCCGAGCCGCGCCCGGCCGGCCGGTAGCATCCGGCCGGTGAGCATCCGTTTCGAGGAACTGGCCTGGCGGCCGACGCCGCTCGGCGAGATCAGCCTGCGTCGGCGCCGGGACCCGCGGCTCGACCTCGACGTGTACGAGGTCAAGCTCGACGACGAATTCCTGATGTCCAGCCTGTTCACCGCCGGTGAGATCGAGCTGGCCCGGTTGGGGTTGGCGCCGCTGGCCGGGCCGCGCCTGGCGGTGGCTGTCGGCGGGCTGGGGCTGGGCTACACCGCCCGCACCGCGCTGGCGGACGACCGGGTCACGTCACTGCTGGTGGTGGAGGCGGTCGAGGATGTCATCGACTGGCACCGACGTGGCCTGCTGCCGTTCGCCGCCGGGCTGGCCACCGACCCGCGTACCCGGATGGTGCGGGCCGACTTCTTCGCCCGGGTGGCCGGCGGGAACGGCCTCGACCCCGACGAACCCGGGCGGCGTTTCCACGCCGTCCTGCTGGACGTCGACCACTCCCCCCGGCACCCGCTGCACCCGAGCCACGCGACCTTCTACACCCCGGACGGGCTGCGCCGGCTGGCCCGGAACCTGCACCCGGAGGGGGTCTTCGCGCTCTGGTCGGACGACCCGCCGGACCCGGATTTCGAGGTCACCCTCGCCGAGGTCTTTCCGACCCACCACAGCCACGTCGTGCGATTCCCCAACCCCCTCACCGGCGGCCACTCAACCAACACCATCTACCTCGCCCAAACCCCGCCCTGACCCCAGCTCAACGCCCGCGATCTTGGTACGAAATCGCCCTCCGCGGGGCGCTTTCGTACCAAGATCGGCCCGTTGGGGTCAGGCGCCGACGGTGGCGAGGGTGGGGGTGGGGCGGTCGTCGGTGGGGGTGGGGGTGGGGGTGTCGGGGCGGCGCGGGTTCGGCAGGGCGAGCCGGAAGACCTTCTTCCACGCCGAGAAGACCTGCCGGGGCAGCGACCCGGTGGTGTACTTCAGCCCGTACCGGTCGAACAGCGCTCGCACCTCGGGGGCGATCTCCTGGTAGCGGTTGCTGGGCAGGTCGGGGAAGAGGTGGTGCTCGATCTGGTACGACAGGTTGCCGGTCATGATGTGCATCAGCCGGCTGCCGCTGATGTTGGCCGACCCGAGCATCTGCCGCAGGTACCACTCGCCCCGGGTCTCGCCCTCGATCGAGGTCTTCGCGAAGGTCTCCACGCCCTCCGGGAAGTGCCCGCACATGATCACCGAGTGGCTCCACAGGTTGCGGATCAGGTTCGCGGTGAACGTCGCGGCCATGGTGTGGAAGAACGACGGCCCGGACAGCAGCGGGTGGATCACGTAGTCCTTGAGGACCTGGCGACGGATCTTCCGGCCGGCCGCACGGAGCTTGGCCCGGAACTCCGGGTTCTTGTGCCGCCCTTCCTTCAGGTTCTGGCCCAGGTCGAGGTCGTACGCGGCGACGCCGTACTCGAAGAAGCAGGCGTTGACGAAGTTGTACAGCGGCTGACCCAGGTAGGCCGGGTGCCAGGGCTGGTCCTCGTCGACCCGCATGATGCCGTAGCCGAGGTCGTTGTCCTTGCCGACCACGTTGGTGTAGCGGTGGTGCAGCTCGTTGTGCGACTGCTTCCACTGTTCGGCCGGGGTGGCGTGGTCCCACTCCCAGCTGGTCGAGTGGATCTTCGGGTCCCGCATCCAGTCCCACTGCCCGTGCAGGATGTTGTGCCCCATCTCCATGTTCTCCAGGATCTTCGCCACGGAGAGGCCGGCCGTGCCGATGATCCAGGCGGGCGGGAACAGCGAGAACAGCAGCACCACCCGGCTGCTGACCTCCAGCTTGCGCTGGGTCGAGATGATCTTGCGGATGTACGCGGCATCCCGCTCGCCCCGGGAGTCGATCACCCGCTGCCGGATGGCGTCGAGCTCCTTGCCGAGGGTCTCGATGTCCTCGGCGCTCAGGTGGGCGATCGGGTTGTCGGCCTTCTTCTGGATGACAGTCACGTCGGCAGGTCTCCGATCAGATCTCGAGTTCGCAGGGGCCGGCCGCGGCCGACACGCAGGTCTGCACGCGTACGCCGTCGCCCGGCAGGGCGGTGGTGAGCTGCCCGTTGCGCAGGTCGCGGACCGCCCCCTGGCGCAGCGGCAGTACGCAGCCGAAGCAGATGCCCATCCGGCAGCCGGAGGGCATCAGCACCCCGGCGTTCTCGCCGGCGTCGAGCAGCGGGGTGGCGCCGGCGGCCTCGACGGTCACCGACGAACGGGTGAAGGTGACCGTGCCGCCCTCACCGGTGGTGATCACGGTCGGCCGGAACCGCTCGGTGTGCAGCCGCTCGGCGCAGCCGCGCGACGACCAGTGCTCCTCGGCCGCGTCGAGCAGCCCCACCGGGCCGCACGCCCAGGTCTGGCGCTCCAGGTGGTCGGGCACCAGGGAGTCGAGTTCGGCGACGTCCAGCAGGCCCTCGACGGTGGTGTGCCGCTCCACCAGCCGGATGGCGCCACGGTCGGCGAGCTGGCGCAGTTCCGTGCCGAAGACCACGTCGGCCGCGGTGGGCGCCGAGTGGACCAGCACCACGTCGCTGCCGGCCAGCGCGCCGGAACGCAGCATCCCGGCCACCGGTGTGATGCCGCTGCCGGCGGTGAGGAACAGCACCCGCGTCGGCACCGGCTCGGGCAGGACGAAGTCGCCGCGGGCCTGGTCGAGCTGCACGATCGTGCCCGGCCGCACGCGGCGGACGAGATGGTTACTGACCACGCCGTCGGGGATCGCCTTGACCGTCACCGAGATCGGGTCGGTGCGGCGGCCCGGCGGCGAGGTCAGCGAGTAGGCGCGCCACTGGCGTACGCCGTCGACGTCGACACCGAGCCGGACGTACTGGCCGGGGAGGTGCCCGCGCCAGCTGCGCCCGGGCTGGATCAGCACGGTCGCCGCGTCCGGGGTCTCCGGGCGTACGTCGACGATCCGGCCGCGCAGGTCGGCGCCGGCTCGCAGTGGGGCGACCAGGTCGAGGTAGTCCCCGGGCAGTACCGGTGTGGTCACCGTCTCGGCGAGCCGCCAGAGGCGGTGCCGGAGGGACCTCGTCGTGCCCGGTCGCGGGACGGTGGCGGTCATAGGACGATGGTCGCGGCGGGCTGGCATAAAATCTTGGCCAGCGAAGGTAAAGCGATCCATCCCTTTTGTGCGGGGAGAACAACCGTGGCGGAATCCTCCGGAACCACTCATCGGGCGGCCCGCCTCGAGCTGAACCAGCGGGTGGCCAGCGAGCTGCGTGACCGGCTACCGCTGGTAGCCGAGCGGACCGTCACCGCGATCACGGCCGAGGTGCCCAGCTACTCCGGCACCCTGACCGGCCAGATGCGGGACAAGATCGAGAACGCGGTGCAGATCGCGTTGGGCACGTTCCTCCAGTTACTCGAACGATCCCAGGCCAGCGACCCCAGCACCCCGCTGGTCCCGGCGTTGGAGGCCGCGTACGCCCTGGGCAGCGGCGAGGCCCGCTCCGGCCGCAGCGTGGACGCGCTGCTGGCCGCGTACCGGGTCGGGGCCCGGGCCTCCTGGCGGGAGATGGCCGCCGCCACCGTGGCGATCGGGCTGCCCGCGGCCACCGTCGCCGAGTTCGCCGAGCTGATGTTCGCCTACATCGACGAGCTCTCCGCGGCCAGCGTGTCCGGGCACGCCGACGAGTTGGCCAGCGTCGGCCGGGCCCGGCGGCGGAACCTGGAACGGCTCACCCAGCAACTGCTCGCCGGCGAGCCCGAGGACATCCTGGTACGCAGCGCGGAGCGGGCGGACTGGCCGGTGCCGCAGACCCTCACCGTGGCGCTGCTGCCGCAGGCGAAGCTGCGCGGCGCGCTCGCGCTGCTCGACGAGCACACCCTGGAGAGCAGCGAGGAACTGCTGGCCGGCGACTCCGACGAGGAGACCGCGGTGCTGCTCGTACCGGACGTGCACGGCGACCGGCGGCGGCAGCTCGCCCGGGTGCTGCACGGGCGTCGTGCGGTGCTCGGGCCGGCCCGGCCGTGGGCCCAGGCCTGCTCGTCGTACCGGCGGGTCACCCGGGTGGTCGCCCTGGGCATCGCCCACCCCGACGACGGTGAGCCGCTCGACACCGACCGGCACCTGGCCGAGCTGCTGCTCAGCGCCGACGTCGAGGCGCTCGCCGACCTGCGCGCCCGGGTCCTGCAACCACTGGCGACGCTGCCGGCAGCCACCGCGGAGCGGCTCACCGAGACTTTGCGCTCCTGGCTGCTGCATCAGGGGCGGCGCGACGACGTGGCCGCCGACCTGTTCGTCCACCCGCAGACCGTGCGGTACCGGATGGGTCAGCTGCGCCAGTTGTTCGGCGAGCGGCTCACCGATCCGCGCAGCCTCCTCGACCTCACGGTCGCGCTGGCGCTACCGGTCGGAGTCGCGCCGACGGGTTGAGCCGCGGTGGGTCATTCGAGGGGCCTCGGCCCCAGCAGGCGGATCTCCTCGACGTCGAGTCTGGCCTGCAACTCGCGTAGCACGGCATCGTCGATCTCGCGGTGGTCGCGCATCCGGGTGACCTCGCGCCGTTTGTGGTCGAGCGCGGCGAGCCGCAGCCGGCGCTCGACCTCGCGGGCGGCCGCCGACTCCTCCTCCTGCGCTGCCTGCACGTCGCCGAGGTGACTCTGGTATTCGGCCTGGAGCCGCTGCGTGACGTCCTGATCGGCGCCGATCCGATCGGCAATGTCCGGCAGCGCCTCCAGGGTGACCTGAGTGGCCCGCGCCTGCGCCTGTCTCGTCTCGTCGGCGTGTTCCGGGTCACCGGAGAGTTTGGCCCAGCGCATCAGGAGGGGCAGGGTGGTGCCCTGCACGAGCATCGTCAGCAGGATCACCGTGGCGACACAGAAGATGATCAGGTCGCGTTCCTTGACCGGCTGGCCGTTGGAGGTAGTCAGCGGGACGGCGAGCGCCGCCGCGAAGGAGACCGCGCCCCGGAACCCCGCCCAGCCGGCGACCGTACGCACCCGCCAGTTCACCAACCGAGCGTCGCTGGCCCGGCGCCGGTCCACCAACCAGGCGACGCCCGCCGTCAGGTGCAACCAGAGCATCCGCACCGCGAGCAGCACGGCGGCCACCACGAGCGCGATGACGATCGCACGCGTCAGCGAGGTGCTGGTGACCGCCCGGACCGCCCGCGGGAACTGCATGCCCACCAGCACGAAGAGTCCGCCGTTGATGAGGAACGTGGTGAGGTCCCAGAACCCCAGGGCGAGCACCCGCGACCGGGCCCGGATCACCCGGGGGCTGGCGACCACGAGCATCAGCCCGGACACCACCACCGCGAGCACACCGCTCTCGTGGATGGCTTCGGCGAGGAAGAAGGCGGCGAACGGGGTGAGCGCGCTGAGCGCGCCCTCCCGCAGCGGGTCGTCCAGGCGCTTGCGGACCAGGATCACCGCGCCGCCGACCAGCAGGCCGGCCGCGATGCCGCCGAGGAACGACAGGCCGACCCGCCCGACGAGCTCGAAAGCGTTCGGGAACGCGCCCCCGCCGAGCAGCCCGAGCGCGACGGAGAACAGCACCAGGGCGGTGCCGTCGTTGATCAGGCTCTCGGCGTGCAGGGTGGTGAGCAGGCGTCGGGGCATCCGTTTGGCCAGGCCGGCCACGGCCGCGGCGTCGGTCGGGGCGAGCACCGCGCCGAGCACCCAGGCCGCCGCCGGGTCGACGCCGAGCCGCTGCACGACCAGCGACACCGCCGCCATCGTGACGCCCACCAGCCCGACCGCCAGCAGGGCGATGAACACGAAGTTCGCCCGGATCTCGCGCAGGCTGCTGGTCAGGCTCTCCCGGTAGAGGATGGCCGGCAGGAACAGCAGCAGCACCACCTCGGGTTCGAGCATGACGTGGCTCAAGGCCGGTATCAGCGCCAGCAGCGCGCCGAAGATGATGAGCAGCACCGGCGGCGCGACCCGGTACCGGCCACCGAGCGTGGTGCCGACCAGCACGGTGACGCCCAGCACGATGATCAGCAGTAGTGCGCTCACGTCACCCCCCGTTCACTGCCCCTCACATGGTGGTACGCCCACCGGCCGGGCAACCGCCGTTTCCGCAGACCACGGCCAGGTGGACAGCTGACCTGCCGGCCGGGCGCGCGGGTGCCGGGACCCACCGGTCCGGGGTGTCCGGCCGCGCGATCTAGGATCGCCTCGACCACCACGACGAATGCCGCGCCCGCCCCACCGGGTGCCCGGCCGATCGGGGGACGAGATGACGGGGACGATCGCCGAACAGGTCCTGGACAACCCGGTGTGGGCGGCGCTGAGCGGCACGCACCGGGAGTTCGCCGAGCAGCACGGCCGCGCGGCGCGCTACCAGCGGGAGGTCTCGCCGTTCCACGCGGTGGCCGACGCCGACGACCCGGCCGCCTGGGCCGACCTCGCGGCGCTGGCCGGTCCGGCGGCCACCGTCTGGATGGCCGGCGACGCGGGCCGGCTGCCCGCCGGGTGGACCGTGGATCAAAAGATCGACGGGGTGCAGCTGGTCGACGACGCGGCCCAGGCGGCCGGTGACCCGGAGGCGGTGCGGCTGACCACCGCCGACGTACCGGAGATGCTCGACCTGGTCGCCCGCACCCGGCCGGGGCCGTTCCTGACCCGCACCATCGAACTCGGCCACTACCTGGGCATCCGGCGGGACGGGAAGCTCGTCGCGATGGCCGGCGAGCGGATGCGGATGCCGGGGTGGATCGAGATCAGCGCCGTCTGCACCGCGCCCGAGGCGCGCGGTCAGGGCCTGGCGGGCCGCCTGATCCGGGCGGTCGTGGCCGGCATCCGGACCCGCGGCGACCGACCGCTGCTGCATGCGGCGGCGGACAACACCGGGGCGATCCGGCTGTACGAGGCGCTCGGCTTCACGCTGCGCCGGGAGATCCTGTTCCGGTCGGTGCGGACGCCGGATGCCGACCCGGCGGCCGGCTGACCAAGGCGCTGGCGGCTACCGGCCCGGGCCGGCCCCCAGGTCCTCCTCGATGCGCTTCGCGGTCGCCAGCAACGGTGGCAGCAGTTCCTTGCGGATCATCTCGAACGAACCGCGGCTGGCGTGGGCGGAGACGTTGACCGCGGCGATCACCGAGCCGTTGTCGCCGTGGATCGGCGCGGCCAGCGAGCGCAGCCCCTCCTCCAGTTCCTGGTCGACGATCGCGTACCCCTGGGCGGCGATCTTCGTGAGCGTGGTGCGCAGCTTGGCCGGGTCGGTGATGGTGCGTCGGGTCAGTGGCCGCAGCTGCGCCGTGCCGAGGTAGTCGTCCAGCCAGTCGCCGGGCTGGGCGGCGAGCAGCACCCGGCCCATCGACGTCGCGTACGCGGGGAACCGGGTGCCGACGCTGATCCCCACCGTCATGATCCGTTTGGTGGGGACCCGGGCGACGTAGACCACCTCGTCGCCGTCGAGGACCGACACCGAGCAGGACTCGTGGACCTGCGCGACCAGCGCCTCCATGTGCGGCTGGGCGACCTCCGGCAGGCTCAGGCTGGACAGGTAGGCGTAGCCGAGGTCGAGGATGCGCGGGCGCAGCGAGAACAGCCGCCCGTCGGTGTGCACGTAACCCAGCTCGACCAGGGTGAGCAGGAAGCGGCGCGCGGCCGCCCGGGTCAGGCCGGTGGCCCGGGCCACCTCGCTGAGGGTGAGCTGCGGATGTTCGGCATCGAAGGCCCGGATCACGGCGAGTCCGCGCTCCAGCGACTGGACGAACTCTCCGGATCGCGCCGCCGCCTCGTCGGTCACTGGGCCTCCTGCCGCAGAGTCTCCTGGGCCACCTTGAACGCTCGGTTCGCCGCCGGTACGCCAGCGTAGACGGCCACCTGCAACAGGACCTCACCGACCTCCTCGGGCGTCAATCCGTTGCGCAGCGCGGCGCGTACGTGCATCGCCAGTTCCTCGTCGTGGTGCAGGGTGGCCAGGACGGCGAGGGTGATGCAGCTGCGGGTGCGCCGGTCCAGGCCCGGCCGGGTCCAGATCTCCCCCCAGGCGTACCGGGTGATCAGGTCCTGAAAGTCGGCGGTGAACTCGTCGGTGTTGGCGACGGCCCGGTCGACGTGCGCGTCGCCGAGCACCTGTCGGCGTACCGCCATTCCGGCCTCGTGTCGCTGCTGGTCGGTCACGGGGTCACCCCGCCTTCCGGGTCGAAGTGGTCCGTCAGCAGGCGGGCGACGGCCTCGGGTTGTTCGACGTTGGCCAGGTGCGCGGCGCCGTCCAGCACGACCAGCCGCGCGGACGGGATCCGCTCGGCGATCTGCCGGGCGTGCTCCGGCGGGGTCGCGGGATCGTCGGCCGCGCCGATCACCAGGGTCGGGGCGCGCACCGCCGCCAGGTCCGCGCGCAGGTCCATGCCGGCGATCGCCTCGCAGCAGGCGGCGTACCCGGCCGGCGGCGTGGCGGTCAGCATGTCCCGGTAGGCGGCGACGGTGTCGGGGTGGGCGGCGGCGAACGCGGGGGTGAACCAACGTTCGACCACGGCGTCGGCGATGGTGTCCAGCCGGCCGGCGCGTACCGTGGCCGCCCGGGTCCGCCACCCCTCGGCCGGGCCGAGCGACGCCGAGGTGCACAGCAGGGCGAGCCGGTCGATCCGCTCGGGGGCGTGCGCGGCCAGCCACATGCCGACCATGCCGCCGAGGGAGAGCCCGGCGTAGTGGACTCGCCGCAGGTCGAGGTCGTCCAGCAGCCGCAGCACCTCCCGCCCGAGCAGGTCGATCCGGTACGGCCCGGCCGGCACCGCCGAGCGGCCGTGCCCGAGGTGGTCGTACCGGATGACCCGGAAGCGGGTGGCCAGCGCCGCGACCTGGGGCTGCCACATGGCGCCGGTGGTGCCCAGGGAGCTGCCCAGCACCAGCACCGGCGCGTCCGGCGGCCCGTCCACGGTGGCGTGCAGGACGGGGCTCATGCCGTCACCTCGCTCCGCTCGGCGCCGGCCTGAGCGTTTTCCGCACCGCATTGCCGATTCGCTCGCTCACGCTCGCTCATGCCGCCCCTCCGGCGTGCCGGTCGAGGGCGCGGTCGACCAGTTGGCCGGCGCTGCCGAGCCAGGCGACCGGGTCCAGTGCGCCGTCGATGTCCCGCTCGGACAGGTGGGCTCGGATCTCGGGGTCGGCCAGCAGCGCCGCCCGGAAGGGAGGCCGGCTGGCGGCGCGGCGCACCAGGTCGTGGGCGGCGGCGCGACCGAGCGCCGGCGCCAGCCGGGCGGCGACGGCCTCGGCGAGCAGCAGGCCGCCGGTGGCGTCCAGGTTGGCCCGCATCCGGTGCGGGTGTACGTGCAGGCCGGCCAGCATCCGGGCGGTGCGGGCGGCGGCCCCGCCGGCGAGGTGCACCAGGTCGAGCAGGGGTTCCCACTCGGCGTGCCAACTGCCGGTGGCCCGTTCGTGCTCGTGTCCGGCGGCGGCGAACAGGGTTCCGACGAGCCCCGGGCCGCGCCGGGCGGCGGCGGTGACCAGCACGGAGTCGACCGGGTTGCGTTTGTGCGGCATCGCCGAGGAGCCGCCGCGCCCCGCGCCGCCCTCGACCACCTCGCCGATCTCGGTCTGGGCGAGCAGACCGACGTCGAGCGCGACCTTGCCGGTGGCCACGAGCAGCCCGCCGAGGGCCGCGGTGAGGTCGAGGACGGGCTGGCGACGGGTGTGCCAGGGCAGCGGGCCCGCGGCGAGACCGAGCCGGGCGGCGAACCGCTCGACCACCGCCGGGCCGGCCGAGCCGTACGCGGCGAGGGTGCCGACCGCCCCGCCGAGCTGAGCGGGCAGGGCGGCGCGTACCCGCTCCAGCCGGGTGCGTGCCTCGACCAGGCCGAGCAGCCAGCCCGCCGCCTTGAGCCCGAAGGTGGTGGGTGCGGCCTGCTGGCCGAGGGTACGCGCGACCATGAGGGTGTCGCGGTGGGTCCGGGCAAGACCGGCGGCGGCGTCGGCGGCGGCGTCGACGTGCCGCAGCAGTGGCCCGGCGGCCCGGGCCACCACCAGCGACAAGGCGCTGTCGAGCACGTCCTGGCTGGTGGCGCCGTAGTGCACCCAGGGCCGGGCCGGTTCGGCGACCGCGGCGGTCAGCTCCCGCACCAGCGGCACGACGGGGTTGCCGGCGGTCTCGGCCGCGGCACCGATGGCCGCCGCGTCGTACCGTTCGGCGTGGCACCGGCCGGCGATCTCCTCGGCCGCCGGCACGGGGAGCAACCCGGCGTCGGCACCGGCCCGGGCCAGCGCGGCCTCCACGTCCAGCAGCGCCTGGAGCAGGCGACCGTCGTCGAGCTCGGCATCGACGTCCGGCGTGCCGGACAGGCCGCGCAGCAGCCCGTCAGACGGCGAAGAAGACGGTTTCATGCTCTCCCTGCAGACGGATGTCGAACTGGAACCCGTCCGCCGCCGGGCGCGCCAGGAGCGTTTCCCGGCGGTCGGGGTCGAGGGCGGCCAGCACCGGGTCGGCGGCGTTGGCCGCCTCGTCCGGGAAGTAGATCCGGGTGACCAGGCGGTGCAGCAGGCCCCGGCCGAGGACCGACAGGGTCAGGTGCGGCGCCTCGGTCTCCCCATCCGGGGTGGGCAGCGCTCCCGGCTTGACGGTGAGCAGCGCGTACCGCCCGTCGGCGTCGGTTTCGGCGCGGCCGAAGCCACGGAATCCGGGGACCGAGGGCGGCCGCGCACCGCGCGGGTCGTCGGGATGGTCGAAGCGGCCGTCCGGGTCGGCCTGCCAGCTCTCCACCATCGCGTCGACCACCGGAGCACCGGCCCCGTCGAAGATCCGGCCACGGATCCAGAACGCCTGCGGCGTGCCCTCGGGTACGACGTACGGGCCGTCGGGCCAGTGCAGGCCGATGCTCAGGTACGGCCCGACGGTCTGGGCGGGCGTGACGCCCTGGCGCTCACTCATCGTCGTCCTCGTCCTCGAAGGGGGTGGCGTCCCGGCCGCGCAGCACGATGTCGAACTCGTAGGCCAGCGCCCACTCGGGCCGGGTGGCGGCGTGGTCGTACCGGGCGATCATCCGCTGTCGGGCCTGCTCGTCGCGGACCGAGTTGAAGATCGGGTCCTGGAAGAACAGCGGGTCGGCCGGGAAGTACATCTGGGTCACCAGCCGCTGGGTGAACGCGCGGCCGAACAGCGAGAAGTGGATGTGCGCGGGCCGCCACGCGTTGTCGTGGTTGCGCCACGGGTAGGCGCCCGGCTGCACGGTGACGAAGTGGTAGTGGCCCTGCGCGTCGGTGAGGGTGCGCCCGACGCCCTCGAAGTTCGGGTCCAGCGGTGCCGGCCAGGTGTCGATGGCGTGCCGGTACCGGCCGGCGGCGTTGGCCTGCCAGATCTCCACCAGGGTGTGCGGGATGGCCCGGCCGTCGCCGTCGAGGACCCGGCCGTGCACGATGATCCGCTGCCCGAGCGGCTCGCCGTCGTGCTGGCGGGTCAGGTCGTGGTCGAACTCGCCGAGGCGGCCCTCCCCGAGCAGCGGCCCGGTGATCTCGGTGAGCCGCTGCGGCAGGTAGGTCAACGGCTGCTGCGGGGCACGGATCACCGTGGAGCCGTAGCCCGGACTGAGCAGGGGCGGGTGGGCGTCGACATCGTCTCGCCGGTAGCTCGGCAGCACCAAGCGGCGGGTGGTGTCCTGGGTCATGGCTGCTGTTCCCCTCAGGCTTCCAGTACGACGGCCAGTCCCTGGCCGACCCCGATGCAGATCGCGGCGAGGCCCCGCCCGCCACCCCGGCGGTGCAGCTGCCACGCCAGCGATCCGAGTATCCGTGACCCGGAGGATCCGAGGGGGTGGCCGAGGGCGATGGCGCCGCCCTGCGGATTGACGATCTTCGGATCGAGGTCGGGCCACTGGGCCAGGCAGGCCAGGGACTGCGCGGCGAATGCCTCGTTGAGTTCGACGACGTCGAGGTCGTCCCAGCCGATGCCGGCGCGGCGCAGGGCCTCCTCGGCGGCGGCCACCGGGCCGATGCCGAACAGGTGCGGTTCGATCGCGGTGACGGCCCGGGAGACGACGCGGGCCAGGGGTGCGCGACCGCTCTGCTCCGCGCCGGCGGCGTCGGCGAGCAGCAAAATGCTCGCACCGTCGTTGAGCGGGGACGAGTTGCCGGCGGTGACCGTGCCGTCGGGCCGGAAGACCGGCTTGAGCCGGCCCAGCGCTTCGAGACTGGAGTTCGGCCGGATGCTCTCGTCCCGCTCGACGTCGGTGTCGGGCACCAGCGTGACCTCGTCGGCGTAGCCGCCGTCGTGCCAGGCCCGGTCGGCGAGCTGGTGGCTGCGCAACGCGAACTCGTCCTGGGCGTCGCGGGTGATGCCGTAGCGCTCGGCGAGGATCTCGGCGCCCTCGCCCAGCGACACCGTCCACTGTTCGGGCATCCGGGGGTTGACCAGGCGCCAGCCCAGCGTGGTGGAGTGCAGCGTCTCGTGCCCGCGCGGGTAGCCCTGCTCGGGTTTGGTGAGCACCCAGGGGGCCCGGCTCATCGACTCCACTCCCCCGGCGAGGCAGATCGAGGCGTCGCCGAGCGCGATGGCCCGGGACGCGCCGACCACCGCCTCCAGCCCGGAGCCGCAGAGCCGGTTGACGGTGGCGCCGGGCACCGACGGCGGCAGGCCGGCCAACAGGACGGCCATCCGGGCCACGTCCCGGTTGTCCTCGCCGGCGCCATTGGCGTCGCCGAGCAGCACGTCGTCGATGCGGGCCGGATCGAGCCCGGGGCTGCGGGCGACGATCTCGCGTACCACGTGGGCCGCGAGGTCGTCGGGGCGTACGCCGGCCAGCCCGCCGCCGTAGCGGCCGATCGGAGTGCGGACGGCGTCGAGTACGTACACGTCGCGGGTCATGCCGCCACCTCGCTTCGCTCGGTCATGCCGCCGCCTTCATGGTCGCTTCCAGGGCACGCAGCACGGCGAGTTCGTCGGCGGTGGGCGGCTCGCCGGTGGCCAGTTCGTCGGCGACGGCGAGGGGCCACCCGGTGGCGGCGCGGGCCTGCTCGACGGTGACGCCGGGGTGCAGCCGGGTGAGGGTCAGCTCGCAGCTGGCCGGGTCGGCTTCGAGCACACCGAGATCGGTGATCACCGTACGGGGTCCGCCGCCGCGCAGGCCGAGCCGCGCCCGGTCACCCGGCCCGGCGCCGTAGCCGACCGAGGTGACGAAGTCGACCCGTTCGGTGAACGTACGCAGACTCTGCCGGACGATGACCACCACCTCGCCGCAGGAGGCGGCGATCTCCGGGGCGCCCCCGGCGCCGGGCAGGCGCACCTTCGGGTCGGTGTAGTCGCCGCCGATGACGGTGGTGTTGATGTTGCCGTACCGGTCGAGTTGGGCGGCGCCGAGGAATCCGACGTCGATGCGGCCGGGCTGGAGCCAGTAGTTGAACACCTCGGGCACGGAGACCACCGCGTCGGCGGTGTCGGCGAGGATGCCGTCGCCGATGGACAGCGGCAGCCGGTCGGGCTTCGCGCCGAGGCAGCCCGACTCGTAGATGAGCACGAGGTTGGGGGCGTGGGTGGCGCGGGCCAGGTTCGCCGCGGTGCTGGGCAGTCCGATCCCGACGAAGCAGGCGGTGCCGTCGCGCAACTGCCGGGCGGCGGCGACGGTCATCATCTCGTCGGCGGTGTAGTTCCCGCTGCTCACGCCTGCACCTCCGCCTTCAGCACGTGCTGCGCGATCCAGTCCTGGAAGGTGTCGCGGTCCCGGCTGATCGCGTCCCAGGCCACGTAGAAGTCGTTGTCGCGGACGGAGTAGCCCTGGGCGTACGACGGATGCGCGCCGCCGGGGACGTGCGCCACCGCGGTGATCGCCCAGCCGGGCAGGACGACCTGCCCCGGTACCGGTGCCAGCTCGTCGACCAGCTCCTCGACGGTGATCAGGGACCGGTCCGCGGCCAGCACCGCCTCCTTCTGCACGCCGGTGATGCCCCACATCTGCACGTTGCCGGCGCGGTCGGCGCGCTGGGCGTGCACCACGGCGACGTCCGGGCGCAGGGCGGGGACCGCGGTCAGCGTCTCCCCGGTGAACGGGCAGTCGATGGTGCGGATGTTGGTGGTGTGCCGGGGCAGATCCGTGCCGGTGTAGCCACGCAGCACGGCGAACGGCAGGCCGGCGGCGCCGGCCACGTACCGGTTGGCCATCCCCGCGTGGCTGTGTTCCTCCAGCTCCAACGACGCCGGCCAGGAGTTCTGCACGGCGTCGCGGAAGCGGTGCAGCGATCCGACGCCG
>NZ_JBFBAO010000066.1:0-23578 GCF_040682255.1 Micromonospora sp. NPDC051296
CATGCTGGCCATCACGGCGAGGAGCACCTGCGCGGTGCAGATGTTGCTGGTCGCCTTCTCCCGGCGGATGTGCTGCTCGCGGGCCTGCAACGGGCGTGGCGGCAATTCTGGTGCGGAATTCCAAACCGGCTGGCAGCCGCAGGACGAGACGAGGCGCCAGCCGTTGAGGGCGATCCCGACGGTGCAGTTCCCGAAGGGGTCACCGACTGGTTTGCGCAGCTCGGCCGAGGTGAGGCTGCTGTCGACGACCGGCGCACGCTACCGGCGACGAATTGCAGTCAACGCAACGGCGATGATCGAGATCCGGTCCGTGCGGCCAAATGGTGGCCGCCTCGTGTCGCGGATTCTTCCCGATCGATGAACGTCGTCAGACGCTGTCGTGCCGGCCGGGCGGGGGCGGCTCGGGTGTGTCGCGAGCGGGGGTCGCCGGTGTGGTCCGGAGGGCGACGCCCGCGACGAGGAAGCTTTTGTTCGTCCGGATAAAAGTTCTGTTCAGCATGCGCAAAGGTCTGGACAGGTGGCATGGAAGGCTCCTACTGTGTCGGACACAACACATCGACATTGCGTCGATGTGAACCACTCCGTCGGAGAGGTGGGTCCGGTGCGGACGGTCGATCCCCTGCACGTACGTCTGTTGCGGCTGCTCCGCGACGAGGGAGCGGTATCCCGGGCCGAGCTGGCCGACCGCCTTCAGATGCCGCGCCCGAGGCTGCTGGCCGAGTTGGAGCGCCTGGTGAGCCTCGGCTACGTCGCAGAGGCGGGGCTCGCGGCCTCCCGGGGCGGCCGGCGTTCCACCCTCGTCGAGTTGAGCCCGCACCTGCGCTTCGCCGCCGTCGACCTGGGTGCCAGCTCGATCGACGTGGAGGTGATCAACGGCCGGCTGGAGCCGGTGGCCGCGTACCGGGAGCCGGCCGATATCCGCAACGGCCCGAAGGTGACCCTCCAGCGCGTCAACGAGCTGCTGCACAAGGCTCGGGTGGACGGTGCGTACGAGCGGCTCGACGCGATCGGCGTGGGCGTGCCGGGGCCGGTCAGCTTCCGCGACGGCGTCCCGGTCTCCCCACCGATCATGCCGGGCTGGGACCGCTTCCCGGTCCGCGAGCTGCTCACCAGGGAGCACAGCTGCCCGGCGGTGGTCGACAACGACGTCAACATCATGGCGATCGGGGAGCGGCACGGCGGGGTGGCCCACTCGGTCGAGGACTTCCTCTTCGTCAAGATCGGCACCGGCATCGGGTGCGGGATCTTCCTCAGCGGCGAGGTCTACCGGGGTACCGACGGCTGTGCCGGCGACATCGGCCACATCCAGGTCGACTCGCACGGTCCGATGTGCTCCTGCGGCAACGTCGGCTGTCTTGAGGCGCTGTTCAGCGGCGCCGCCCTGGCCAAGGACGCGACGGCCGCCGCGCGCAGCGGGGGGTCGCCGGCCCTGGCCGACCGGCTCGCCGCCCGGGGTGCGGTGACCGCCGTGGACGTCGCCGAAGGCGCGGTGGAGGGGGATGTCACCTGCATCCAGCTGATCCGCGACGGGGGTCGGCGGGTCGGTGGGGTCCTGGCCGGGCTGGTCAGCTTCACCAACCCGTCGATGATCGTGATCGGCGGTGGGCTGGCCCAGCTCGGGCACATCCTGCTCGCCGAGATCCGCAGCGTCGTCTACCGCCGATCGCTGCCGCTGGCCACCGGCAACCTCCCGGTCGTGCTGTCCGAGCTGGGGCCGCGGGCCGGCGTTGCCGGCGCCTCGGTTCTCGCCAGCGATCTGGCCTTCGCCGAGGCGTCATGACCGAGCAGCCATCCGAGGAGGTCGCCGTGACCGATGCTCCGCTGGTCGAAGCCCCCGCCGACACCGTCGCGGGTGAGGTGGTCCTGCGCCTCACCGACGTGGTGAAGACCTTCCCGGGCGTACGCGCCCTCGACGGGGTGCAGCTGGAGGTGCGCGCCGGCGAGGTGCACTGCCTGCTGGGGCAGAACGGTGCCGGCAAGTCGACCCTGATCAAGGTGTTGGCCGGGGTGCACCGTCCGGACTCGGGGACCGTCGAGTGGCGCGGCGCGCCGACCACCTTCGCCAACCCCCAGGCCGCCATGCGCGCCGGCATCGCCACCATCTACCAGGAGCTGGACCTGGTCGAGGATCTGTCGGTGGCGGAGAACGCCTTCCTCGGCCACGAGCCCCGCCGCTTCGGTTTCGTCCGCCGGGGCCACATGGCCCGGCGGGCCCGGCAGATCCTCGGCCGGCTCGGCCACGCCGAGATCCCGCCTGGCCGGATGGTCCGGGCGCTGCCCGCAGCCGGCAAGCAGGTGGTCAGCATGGCCCGCGCGCTCTCCCACGAGGCTCGGCTGATCATCATGGACGAGCCGAGCGCGGTGCTCGCCCACGACGAGGTGGAGAACCTCTTCCGGATCATCCGCGAGTTGACCGCGCAGGGCATCGCGGTCATCTACATCTCGCATCGGCTGGAGGAGATCCGCGAGATCGGCGACCGGGTGACCGTACTCAAGGACGGCCGGACCACCGCGGCGAACCTGCCGGCCCGCGACACCCCGACCCGCGACCTGGTCTCCCGGATGACCGGCCGGACCATCGAGTACGTCTTCCCGGACCGTCCCGCCGACACCACGGTCGGCGACGAGTTGCTCCAGGTCGACGGGTTGACCCGCGCCAATGAGTTTGCCGACGTGTCGCTCACCGTGCGAGCCGGGGAGATCGTCGGCATCGCCGGGTTGGTCGGTTCCGGCCGTTCCGAGCTGATGGAGACCATCTACGGCGCGCGCCGGGCCGAGGCGGGCACCGTGCGGATGGCGGGCAAGGCGCTGCGCCCGGGCAGTGTCGACGCGGCGGTGCGGGCCGGCATGGGCATGGCCCCCGAGGAGCGCAAGAGCCAGGCACTGCTGCTCGGCGAGCCGATCTACCGCAACATCACGCTGGCCACCTTCGGTCGGTACGCCCGCCTCGGGTTCACCGATGTCGGGGCGGAACGGGCCGCGGCGGACCGGATCGCCGAGAACCTGGAGATGCGCCCGCGCGACGTCCGTCGGGCGGTACGCACCCTCTCCGGCGGCAACCAGCAGAAGGTGGTGGTCGGGCGCTGGCTGCTCGGCGACACCAAGCTGCTGCTGCTCGACGAACCCACCCGGGGCGTGGACGTGGGCGCCCGAGCCGAGCTGTACCAGGTGATCCGGCAGCTCGCCGCTCAGGGCGTCGGGGTGCTGCTGGTTTCCAGCGAGGTGCCCGAGGTGCTCGGTCTGTCCGACCGGGTGCTGGTGATGCGGGAGGGGCGGGTCGTCCGGACGGCCCCGGCCGGCGAACTCGACGAGAACACCGTGCTCGACCTCGTCATGGCGGGGTCGCTGATGGAAGGCGTGACGGCATGAGTGACAGTCCGCCCACCGCGACGCAGTCCCGACCGGTGGATCCGGCCGGGCCGGAGACGGCTGGGGACCAGGGGTTGCCACCCACGCCGGCCGGCGGCCGGCTCTCCTGGTGGCAGGGGGAGGGCGGCGAGGGCGCGCGGCGCAACCTCGCCCTGATCGGGGTGCTGGTGGCGCTGATCGTGATCGGTGCCGCCACCCGGTCCGATCTCTACTCCAACCCAGACTGGGTCTGGGCCAACATACTCAGCATCCTCAAGCTCGCCTCGGTGGTCGGTGTGGTCACCGTCGGGATGACCTTTGTGATCATCGGCGGCGGCATCGATCTCTCGGTCGGCGCGATCGTCGCGTTGGCCGGGGTCTGGTGTACGACGGTCGCCACCCAGAGCTTCGGCGCGGGCGGCATGATCTTCACGGCGATCGTGGTCGGGGTGGCGGTCGGCCTGGTCAACGGGACGCTCATCGCGTACGGGCGGCTGGTGCCGTTCATCGCCACGCTGGCCATGCTGGTCGCGGCCCGGGGGCTGGCCGCCGAGATCTCCGGCAAGCAGACCCAGATCTCGAACAACGACACCATCAACGGCATCGCCAGCAACAACCTGCTCGGCATCCCGCTGCTGGTCTACATCCTGGCCGCCGTCGTCGCCGCCGGGTGGGTGCTGCTCAACCGCACCACCTTCGGCCGGCGGACGGTCGCCGTCGGCGGCAACCCGGAGGCCGCGCGGCTGGCCGGCATCAACGTCAAGCGGCACACCCTGATGCTCTACGCGCTCTCCGGACTCTGCTGCGGCATCGCCGCCATCATGCTCACCGCCCAGGCCACCTCGGCCCAGGCGGCGATGGCAAACCTCTACGAGCTGGACGCGATCGCCGCCGTGATCATCGGTGGCACGCTGCTCAGCGGCGGGCGCGGAACCATCATCGGCTCCCTGCTCGGTGTGATCATCTTCGCCACCATCACCAACCTCTTCGCGATCAACGGCCTCACCACCGAGGCGCAGAACATGGTCAAGGGCGGCATCATCGTCGCCGCCGTCTTGGTCCAGCAGGTCCAGTTCCGCAGCCTCACCCAGTTCTTCCGCCGCAACAACCGGCTCACCACCACCTGACCCTCTCGCAACTCCGCACCACACCGGGCCACCCGAGCAGACGACGGTGGCCGGGTCGCGCACACCCAATTTCCCTCCATCACCTGAAACCAGGAGGTCGTCATGACCCAGCACAGTCGCGACATGTCGCGGCGCCGGCTGCTCTTCGGCGGGGCGGCCGTCGGAGCCGGCGTAATCCTCGCCGGGTGCACCAGCAACGAGCAGCAGACGCCGACCGAGGCGCAGACCAAGGCAGCCGAGACCGGCGGCAACGCCGAGCCCGGCAAGGCGGTGACGATCGGCTTCTCCGCGCCGGCCGCCGACCACGGCTGGATCGCCGCGATCACGAACAACGCCAAGGCGCAGGCGGCGGCGTACTCCGACGTGACGTTCAACACGGTCGAGGCCGGCGCGGACGCGGCGGCCCAGCGCGCGGCGCTGTCCACCCTGATCTCCCAGAAGCCCGACGTGATCGTGTTGTTGCCGCACGACGGCAAGGAACTCAACTCGTTCGGCCTGGAGGCGATGCAGGCCGGCATCCCGGTGGTCAACCTGGACCGGGCCTTCCCGGACGCCAAGGCGTACCGGTTGCAGATCAAGGGTGACAACTACGGCATGGGCGTCTCCGCCGCCACCTTCATCGTCGAGCAGCTCAAGGCCAAGAACGTGAGCAACCCGGTGATCGCCGAGATCGCCGGGATCGACTCGCTGGAGCTGACCCAGGAACGCTCCAAGGGCTTCGCCGACACCCTGGCCCAGCACGGCCTGCGAGTGCAGAACCGCCGGGCGGCCGAGTTCACCGTCGACTCCGGGCAGCGGGAGGCGAGCCAGCTGCTCCAGGCCCTGCCGAGGATGGACGCGCTCTGGAACCACGACGACGACCAGGGCGTCGGCGTGCTGGCCGCGATCAGCCAGGCCAACCGCAGCGAGTTCTTCATGGTCGGCGGCGCCGGCTCGAAGAAGGCGATGGAGGACATCCAGGCGGACAGCACGGTGCTCAAGGCGACGGTGACCTACAGCCCGTCGATGGCCTCCTCGGCGATCTCGCTGGCCCGGCTGATCGGCCAGGGCCGGGGGATGTCCGACCTGGTGGAGCTCCAGGTGCCCAAGGAGATCGTCCTCGCCTCCGAGACGATCACCAAGGAGAACGCGAGCGACTACCTGAAGCTCGGGTTCTGACACAACGGGGGGAGACCCACCTTGTCCACGACAGACAGGCAGCTGCGGGTCGGCATGGTCGGCTACGCGTTCATGGGCGCCGCGCACTCACAGGCGTGGCGCACCGTGAACCGGGTTTACGACCTGCCGGCACGGGCCCGGATGGTGCTCGTCGCCGGGCGTGACCCGGGGAAGGTGGCCGAGGCCGCCGACCGGCTCGGCTGGGAGGAGCACACCACGGACTGGCGGGAGCTGGTGGCCCGGCCGGATATCGACGTTGTCGACATCTGCACACCGGGGGACAGCCACGCCGAGATCGCCCTCGCCGCACTGGCCGCCGGCAAGCACGTGTTGTGCGAGAAGCCGCTGGCCAACACCGTCGCCGAGGCCCGCGAGATGGCCGCTGCGGCGGCCGTCGCCCGAGCCGGCGGCGCGCGGTCGATGTGCGGGTTCAACTACCGGCGGGTGCCAGCGGTGACGCTGATGCGCCAGCTGGTCGCCGACGGGCGGCTCGGCGAGATCCGGCACGTCCGGGCCAGCTACCTGCAGGACTGGATCGTGGACCCGCAGTTCCCGCTGGTCTGGCGGCTGCGCAAGGAAGTATCGGGCTCGGGCGCGTTGGGTGACATCGGTGCGCACATCATCGACCTGACCCAGTACGTCACCGGTCAGCAGATCACCGGCGTCAGTGCGGTGACCGAGACCTTCGTCAAGGAACGGCCGCTGCCGGCCGAGTCGAGCGGGCTGGCCGCACAGGCGGACGGTGCCGGCGCCGCGACCGGCCCGGTCACCGTCGACGACGCGGCGGTCTTCGTGGCCCGGCTCGACGGCGGGGCGCTGGCCACCTACGAGGCGACCCGGTTCGCCACCGGGCGCAAGAACGCTCTGCGAGTGGAGATCAACGGGTCGTTGGGCACCGTCGCCTTCGACCTGGAGCGGCTCAACGAACTGGAGTTCTACGACGCGACGCTACCTGTCGCCGAGCAGGGCTTCAGCCGGATCCTGGTGACCGAGGGCGAGCACCCGTACCTGTCGGCCTGGTGGCCGCCGGGCCACATCATCGGGTACGAGCACTCCTTCACCCACCAGATGCGCGACTTCATCGAGGCGGTGGCGGCCGGCGTCGATCCGACGCCCTCCTTCGCCGAGGCGTTGCAGGTGCAGCTGGTGCTGGACGCGGTGGTCCGGTCGGCCGAACGGGGGTCCTCGTGGGCCGACGTGGAGCCGACGCTGGCGACGGTCGCCGCCTGAGCCACCTCCGGTACCGACCGGCGAGGGCCGGCCGCGGTTGCGCCCCGCGGCCGGTACGGGTCGGGACCGGAGGTCGTGCCCACGGGCCACCCGGCCCGGTGGCACGAGCAATGCGGTCGTCCGGTGCGGCCGGACCGGGATTCCCCGGCCGTACCGGAGGACCGCCGCCCCGGCGGCCCCAGCGCCGCCACACCGACCTCAGCCGCCTTCGGGCGGTCCGTGTTTGACGAGTCGTCCGGTCGGGCGCGCCGCGTGCCGGCCGGCCGGATGCGGGGCAGGCAGGGGCGAGACGCCGACCGCCCCTGCCTGCCAGCCCCGTCCGTCCGCACCCGCTCCGGGTCGCCGGTCCGGCGGCGTCGCCGCCGACTTCGGCGCCGGCCGGTGAGTATTCCACCGGGGCGGACGGCGGACGGGGCGCATCCGCACAAAGGGTATCTTTCGGAACGATCTTCTGATATCCATGTAGTTCTATGCAGGCCGGTTTCCCCGACCGGGAAGGAGTGCCATGCGTACGGGTGTCTGGCTGGTGGGAGCGCGCGGTTCGGTCGCGACCACCAGCATCGTGGGGGCGCTCGCCCTGCGGGCCGGGTTGACCGGACCGACCGGGTGCGTCACCGAGCTGCCCGAGGTGCGTGGTCCGGCCCTGCCGGCCTTCGCCGACCTGGTATTCGGCGGGCACGACGTGGTCACCACCCCGCTCGCCAAGCGCGCCGAGGCGCTCGCTACCGCTGGCGTGCTGCCGGCCCGCCTGGTCGCCGCACTGCCCGAGGAGCTGGCCGAGGTCGAGCGGGAACTGCGGCCCGCGCCGAACACCGGGAGCCAGGCCGACCGGGCCGCCGCGATCGGCCGCGACCTCACCGAGTTCCGGCAGCGGCACGGGCTGGCCCGGGTCGTGGTGGTCAACGTCGCGGCCACCGAACCGGCGCCCGGCCCGCACCCCGCGCACGCCGACCCGGACGCCCTGCGGGCCGCCCTCAGCGGCCCCGACGAGGTGCTGCCGCCCAGCTCGTTGTACGCGTACGCGGCGGTGACGGCGGGCTGCCCGTACGTCGACTTCACCCCGTCGACCGGGCTGCGGCTGCCGGCGTTGACCGCGCTGGCCGACGCCCACCGGGTGCCGTACGCGGGGCACGACGGCAAGACCGGGGAGACCCTGCTCAAGTCGGTGCTCGCCCCGATGTTCGCGATGCGCCACCTCACCGTCCGGTCCTGGTCCGGGCTCAACCTGCTCGGCGGGGGCGACGGCGCCACCCTGGCCGACCCGGCCGCCAACGCCGCCAAGGTGCGCAGCAAGCAACGGGTGCTCGGCGAGACGCTCGGCTACCTGCCGCAGGGCGACACCCGGATCGAGTACGTCGAGGAACTGGGCGACTTCAAGACCGCCTGGGACCTGGTCACCTTCGCCGGGTTCCTGGGCACCGGGATGCGCCTGGAGTTCACCTGGCACGGCTGCGACTCGGCACTGGCCGCCCCGCTCGTGCTCGACCTGGCCCGGCTCACCGCCGCCGCGCACGCCGCCGGCCACACCGGCCCCCTGGCCGACCTCGCCTTCTTCTTCAAGGACCCGCTCGACAGCACCACCGGATCGCTCGCCGACCAGTGGACCCGGCTGTGCGCGTTCGCCCGTCAGTTGCACGGCGGAGGTGCCGATGCCACGCATGGCTGACCTCGCCGAGCTGGTCCGGGCCCCGGCCGCGCTCTCGGTGCCGGGGGACGTGGTCGCCGGCGCCGCGGCGGCGGGCGCGCTCGGCCCGCGTACGCCGGCCCTCGCCGCCGCGTCGGTGCTGCTGTACTGGGCCGGCATGGCCGCCAACGACTGGGCGGACCGCGGGCTGGACGCCGTCGAGCGCCCGGAGCGGCCGATCCCCAGCGGCCGGGTCGCCCCCGGGCTCGCCGTCGGCCTCGCGGCCGGTCTCACCGCCGCCGGCGTCGGGCTGGCCGCCGCGGCCGGCGGCCGTCGCGCCGCCGCCGTCGCGCTGCCGCTCGCCACGGCCGTCTGGGGGTACGACCTGGCGGCCAAGAACACCGCCGCCGGGCCGGCCGTGATGGCCGCCTGCCGCGGGCTGGACGTGCTGCTCGGCGCGGCCAACGGGCGGCCGGTGCGGGCGCTGCCGGCGGCGGTCACCGTCGCCGCGCACACCTGGACCGTCACTGCCCTCTCCCGCCGCGAGGTCGGCGGCGCCGACCGCGCCCTGCCACTGCGTACCCTCGCCGGCACCGCCCTGGTCGCGGCGAGCGCCGCGATCCCGCCCGCCGTCGGCCGGCGCCGCGGCGCGGCAGCACCCGGCGGCGTGCGTACCGGCCCCGGCACCGCATCCGCCCCGGCGGAGGCGGTCGGCCCGCTCGCCCGGATCTTCCCTCGGTCCGGAGCCGGGGAACGCCGGGTCGTCGGCGCCGTGGCGGTGGCCCTGCCCGCCGTCCTCGCCGGCTGGTACGCCGCCCGGTACGGCACCGCGCAGGCCCGGGTGGTCGCCCGGCCCACCGCCGGGCGGGTCCGGGCGGCGGTGGGCGCCGGCATCACCGGCCTGCCCGCGTTGCAGGGCGCGCTGACCGCACGCGCCGGTGCCGGCCTGCTCGGGCTGGCGGTGGCGGCGGCCGCGCCGCTGGGCCGGCGGCTGGCCCGGAAGGTCTCCCCGACATGACCGCCGCCGCCGATTCCGCAGCTCCCGGCCCGGGGGCCGACGGGCTGCGGTTCGGGTACGGCACCAACGGCTTCGCCAATCACCGCCTTGACGACGCGCTCGCGGTCATCGCCGACCTCGGCTACGCCGGGGTCGCGCTCACCCTGGACCACGACCACCTCGATCCGTTCGCGCCCGGGCTGTCCCGGCGGGTCGACGCCGTCGGCCGCCGGCTGGCGGCGCTCGGCCTCGCCGTGGTGATCGAGACCGGCGCCCGGTACCTGCTCGACCCCTGGCACAAGCACGCCCCGACGCTGCTGCACGACGAGCCGGCCCGCCGGGTCGAGTTCCTGCGTCACGCGGTGGCGATCGGCGCGGACCTCGGAGCCGAGGCGGTCTCCTTCTGGGCCGGTGTGCGGCCCGACTCCGTCCCACCGGCGGTGGCCTGGGACCGTCTGGTGGCCGGCTGCGCAACGGTGGTGGCGGCGGCCGACGTCGCCGGGGTGACCCTGGGCTTCGAGCCCGAGCCGGGCATGCTGGTCGAGGACATCGCCGGCTGGCGTCGGCTGTCCGCGGCGCTGGGCACACCGGCCCGCCTGGGCATCACCCTCGACATCGGACACTGCCGCTGCCTGGAACCGCAGCCGGTGCCCGACTGCGTCCGCGCGGTCGCCGCACACCTGGTCAACGTGCAGATCGACGACATGCGGCGAGGCGTGCACGAGCACCTGGAGTTCGGCGCGGGCGAGATCGACTTTCCGCCGGTACTGGCCGCGCTGCGCGAGGTCGGCTACCGGGGTCTGGTCGCGGTCGAGCTGCCCCGCCACTCGCACGCCGCACCGGCCGTGGCCGCCCGGTCGCTGGACTTCCTCCGCGCCGCGGCCGGCGGCAGCACAGGCAGCAACTGAGGAAGGAGACGGCGATGACACCGGACGAACTGCGGGCGGCCCTGCGAGGCGTACCCGACCCGGAATGGCTGGCGGCGGCGCTGCACCGCATCGCGTTCGAGCCGGCGACGATCACGACCTTCTTCGCGGTCGCCGGCCGGCGCTGCGGTCGGGCCGAGCTGCCCGACCTGCCCGGCTGGACCGCCGACGAGGCGGCCCGCGCGCTGCTGCTGACCGCCCTGCCGGCCGGCCACGCGGGGTGGGCCGAGGCGCTCTACCGCGACGGGGACGCCGCCGAGAAGCGGGCCGTGCTCAAGGCGCTGCCGCTGCTGCCGATCGGTGCGGCCGGGGTGCCGCTGCTGCACGACGCCATCCGCACCAACGACACCCGGCTGGTCGCCGCCGCCCTCGGCCCGTACGCGCACCACCTCGACCCGCCGACGTGGCGGCAGGCCGTGCTCAAGTGCGTCTTCACGGGCGTACCGCTGGCCGTGGTGGCCGACCTCGACGCCCGCGCCGACGGGGAACTGGCGGCGATGCTCGCCGCGCTCGCCGCCGAGCGGCGGGCCGCCGGTCGGACCATGCCCGCCGACGCCACCGAGCTGCTGGATCGACTCAGCGCCCGGGTCGACCAACCGCACCTCAGGGAGGCGTGATGCGCATCTTCGACCCGCACATCCACATGACATCCCGGACCACCGACGACTACGAGCGGATGGCCGCCGCGGGCGTCCGGGCGGTGGTGGAGCCGGCATTCTGGCTGGGCCAGCCGCGCACCAACGTCGGCTCGTTCACCGATTACTTCGACTCGCTGGTCGGCTGGGAGCCGTTCCGGGCCGGGCAGTTCGGGGTACGCCACCACGCCACGGTCGCGCTCAACCCCAAGGAGGCCAACGACCCGCGCTGCCGGCCGGTGCTCGACGTGCTGCCCCGCTACCTGGAGAAGGACGGCGTGGTGGCGGTGGGCGAGATCGGGTACGACTCGATGACGCCCGAGGAGGACGCCGCCTTCGCCGCGCAGCTCGCCCTGGCCGTGGCGCACGACCTGCCGGCGCTGGTGCACACCCCGCACCGGGACAAGGCCCGGGGCGTCGAGCGCAGCCTCGCCGTAGTCGCCGAGTCCGGCATCGAGCCGGGCCGGGTGGTGCTCGATCACCTCAACGAGGTGACCGTGAAGCTGGTCCGGGACACCGGTTGCTGGCTCGGCTTCTCCATCTACCCCGACACCAAGATGTCCCCACCCCGGATGGTCGAGCTGCTCAAGGCGTACGGGACGGAGCGGATGCTGGTCAACTCGGCCGCCGACTGGGGGCGCTCCGACCCGCTGCTCACCCGGGCCACCGGCGAGGCGATGCTGCTCGCCGGGTTCACCGACGAGGACGTCGACCGGGTGCTCTGGCGTAACCCGGTCGAGTTCTACGGGCAGTCCGGGCGGCTCGACCTGAGCGACGAGGACGCCGCGGAGCCGACCTTCGCCGGCAACTCGATCCTGCGCGGTGGCAGCTGATGCGGCTGCGGCACCCCGGCGGGCGCACCGTCCACCTCGGGTACTGCACCAACGTGCACCCCGCCGAGGACCTCGCCGGCATCCTCGCCCAACTCGACCGCTACGCGGTGCCGGTCCGCGCGGCGCTCGGCACCGACCTGCTCGGCCTCGGCCTGTGGCTGGCCGCCCCGGTCGCCGCCGAGCTGGCCGCCGACCCCGGAGCCCGCCGCCGGTTGCGTACCGAGCTGACCGTACGTGGCCTGGAGGTGGTCACCCTCAACGGCTTCCCGTACGCGGCCTTCCAGGCGCCCGTGGTCAAGGGCGCGGTGTACCAGCCGGACTGGACCACCGCCGAGCGGCTCGGGTACACCCTGGACCTGGCTCGGGTCCTCGCCGACCTGCTGCCGGACGACGCCGCCCGCGGCTCGGTCTCCACCCTGCCGCTGGCCTGGCGGCAGCCCTGGGACAGCACCCGGGCGGACGCCGCCCGCCGCCGGCTCGACCAGCTCGCCGCCGGGCTCGCCGCCGTCGAGCGGGACACCGGACGGCCGGTGCGGGTCGGCTTCGAACCGGAGCCCGGCTGCGTCGTCGAGAGCACCGCGCAGGCGGTGACCGCGCTGTCCGGCATGGACACCGGGCGGCTCGGGATCTGCCTGGACCTCGCCCACCTCGCCTGTGCCTGGGAGGAGCCCACCGCCGCCCTCGACCGGCTGGCGGCGGCCGGCCTGCCGGTGGTGAAGGTGCAGGTGTCCGCCGCGCTGGAGGCCGCCGACCCGGCCGGTGACGCCGGTACGTTGCACCGCTGGGTCGAGCCGCGTTTCCTGCACCAGACCCGCGCCGCCGGCTGCGCCGGCGCGACGGCCACCGGCCCGGCGGATCCGGCCTGGGCGGCCGACGACCTGGACGGCGCGCTCGCCGCGGCTCTGCCGGGCCCGTGGCGGGTGCACTACCACGTGCCGCTGCACGCGCCACCCGAGCCGCCGCTGGGCTCGACCCTGCCGGTGCTGCGCGCCGCGCTGGCCGCGCTGCTCGCCGGGGCCGACGCCGGCTGCGACCACCTCGACGTCGAGACGTACACCTGGGGGGTGCTGCCGGCGGAGCGGCGCCCCCGCACCGACGCCGACCTGGCCGCCGGGATCGCCGCCGAGCTGGCCTTCGCCCGCGACGAGCTGGTCACCCTCGGCCTGACCCCGACCGGAAGCGAGGTGGCGGTCTGATGAGCAGACGCCTGGTGGTGCTGGACGTGGTGGGGCTGACCCCGCGCCTGCTGGCGCACATGCCCCGGCTGCGCGCGGTGGCCGACACCGGCTTCCGCGCCGAGCTGGGTACGGTGCTGCCGGCGGTGACCTGCTCGGTGCAGTCGACCTTCCTCACCGGTGCCCGCCCCACCGACCACGGGATCGTCGGCAACGGGTGGTACTTCCGGGACCTCGGCGAGGTGTTGCTGTGGCGGCAGCACCACGCGCTGGTCGGCGGGGAGAAGCTGTGGCAGGCCGCCCGCCGGGTGGAGCCCGGCTACACGGTGGCGAACGTCTGCTGGTGGTACGCGATGGGCGCGGACGTGGACTGGACCGTCACCCCGCGTCCGGTGTACCACGCCGACGGCCGCAAGGATCCGGACTGCTACACCGATCCGCCGGAGCTGCACGACACGCTCACCAACGCGCTGGGCACCTTCCCGCTGTTCACCTACTGGGGGCCGGGCGCCGGGCTGCCCTCGTCCCGGTGGATCTGCCGGGCGGCCGAGCAGATCCTCGCCGAGCAGTCGCCCGACCTGACCCTGGTCTACGTCCCGCACCTGGACTATGACCTGCAACGCTTCGGTGCGTCCTCGCCCCGGGCCGCCGCCGCGGCAGCCGAGCTGGACGGCGTGCTCGCCCCGCTGCTGGACGCCGCGCAGGCCCGGGACGCCACGGTGGTGGTGCTGTCGGAGTACGGCATCACCGACGTCTCCCGGCCGGTCGACATCAACCGGCTGCTGCGCGCCGAAGGGCTGCTGCGGGTGTACACGCAGGCCGGGATGGAGTACCTCGACCCGTGGACCTCGCGGGCGTTCGCCGTCGCCGACCACCAGGTCGCCCACGTGTACGTGCGGGACCCGGCGGACGTGCCGGCGGTGGCGAAGCTCTGCGCCGGGTTGCCCGGGGTGGCCGAGGTGCTGGACGCGGCCGGCAAGGCGGCGCACGGGTTGGACCACCCGCGCGCCGGTGAGCTGGTGCTGGTGGCCGAGCCGGACGCCTGGTTCACGTACTACTACTGGCTGGACGACGCCCGCGCGCCGGACTTCGCGCGACTGGTCGAGATCCACCGCAAGCCCGGGTACGACCCGGCGGAGCTGTTCTTCGACCCGGCCGGTCCGGGCTCGGCTAAGCGGCGCGCCGCCGTCGCACTGGCCCGCAAGAAGCTGGGGATGCGGTACCTGATGAGCGTGGTCGGGCTGGATGCCGGGGCACGGGCGGTCCGGGGCTCGCACGGCAGACTGCCGGCCGACCCCGCGGACGGGCCGGTCCTGCTCTGCTCCGACCCGTCCGCGGCCCGGGAGCGGATCGCGGCCACGGAGGTGAAGGGGCTGCTGCTGGAGCTGGCCGGGTTGGAGGGGCGATGACCGTCACGGTGGCGCCGACCGACGTGCACGGGCTGCGGGCCCGGTTCGACGCCGAGTTGACCGCCTTCCTCGACCGGCAGGACCCGGACTGGCCGGACGGCGCGCCACGCGGCGTCTTCACCACGCTGCACCGGTTCGTGCTGGCCGGCGGCAAGCGGCTGCGCCCGCTCTTCTGCTACTGGGGCTGGCGGGGCGCGGGCGGTCCGGACGGCACCCCGATCGTGGCCGCCGCCGCGGCGCTGGAGCTGTTCCACGCGTTCGCGCTGATCCACGACGACATCCTCGACGGCAGCGACCAACGCCGGGGGGAACCCTCGGTGCACCGGATCTTCGCCGACCTGCACAGTCGCTCTTCCTGGCGGGGCGACCCCGAGGCGTACGGGCGCAACACCGCCCTGCTCTGCGGTGACCTCTGCGCGGCCTGGTCGGACCAGATGTTCCACGAGTGCGGGCTGAGCGCCGAGGCGGTGCACCGGGGGTACGCCGTCTTCGCGTTGATGCGTACCGAGGTGATCGCGGGGGAGTACCTCGACCTGGTGTCCGGGGTGGGTGACGGATCGGTGGCCAGCGCGCTGACCGTGATCCGGATGAAGGCGGCCCGCTACACGGTCACCCGGCCGTTGCAGATCGGTGCCACGCTGGCCGGGGCGGCGCCGGAGCTGGTCGCCGCGCTGGCCGAGTTCGGTGATCCGCTGGGCGACGCCTTCCAGTTGCGCGACGACGTGCTCGGGGTCTTCGGCGATCCGGCGGTCACCGGCAAGTCCATCCTCGATGACCTGCGCGAGGGCAAGCCGACCGTGATGATGGCACTGGCCCGCGACGCCGCCGACCGGGCCCAGAGCGCGCGACTGCGGGAGTTGTTCGGCAACCCCGACCTGGACGCGGACGGCGCGGCCGAGCTGCGGCAGATCATCGAGAGCACCGGCGCCCGCGACAAGATCGAGCAGATGATCCAGGTCCGCGCCGAGGAGGCGCTGGCCACCCTGGCGCACACCGCGGTGACACCGGAGAGCCGGGTGGCGTTGACCGAGCTGGCCAACCAGGCGATCGACCGACAGCGCTGACCTGGCGGCCGGGGCGAGCCACTGCGGCCCCGGCCCGGCCGGCGGTCCGGCAGCAACGAGACGGGTGGGCCCGCTGGTCGCGGACCCACCCACCCCCGCCCGGTCGTCAGAGACCGAGGTTACGCAGCTCCCGGTTGAGCGCCCGAGCGTAGTTGCTGGCACCACTGATCTTCGGGTGGAACGACTGCTGAGACGGGTTCATGGTCTGTGAATGGTCCTCACCCGCCGTCTTGGCCGCGACGATGCCGTGGATGGTCTCCGGGTTGCCGCAGACCCCCTGACCGGCGAAGTCGCCGTTGAGAATCGGGTCGACGAAGCGGACCCGGCCGCTGCTGCTGTTCGCCGCAACCGCGACTTCACCCAGCACGTCCGCCAACTCGATGGCCAACTGGTTCATCCAGCTGGCTTCCGAGTCGCTGATCCCGTAGCCGAGCCACTCGACACAGTTGGCGTTGTTCGACAACAGTTGGGGGTATCCCATGAGCATGATCTGGGCGTTCGGGGCCATCAGCCGGATGGCGCGGAGCACCGTCGCGACCGACCGCCGGCCTTCCTGGTCCATCAGCCGGGGCAGGTGATCGGCGGCCCGGTGTCCGTCGATGTCCGACTCCTGGCAGGGGATGGGCAGCAGGATGCAGTTCTCCAGTGCCTTTGCCCATTCCATGTCGTTGCCGCCGATCGACACGGTGACGAGCGTGGTGTTCTCGTCCAGGAACCCCTTGTCCAGTTGGGACACTTCGCGGCCGTGCTGCCGGGCCGTGGTGCCCCAGGCGGTCTCGAAGGGCGCGTTGGTCATCGGGTCGGAGACCTGCACCCCGCTGATCGAGTTCGACCCGCTGGGCAGCAGGTTGTGTGTGCGGGCCCCCGAGCAGGCGATGAGGTGGTAGTCCATCATCGAGTCGAAGGAATCCGACCGCGTCCCGATCGAGCGCTGCTGCGGGTCGTCCCGCAACCACGCCTGCCGTGACCAGGCATGGCGCGAGCGATGACATCCGTTCCGGTTGGCCAGGATCCCGCCGCCGTTGTGGTTGGAGTCGTAGTAGTAGTCAAGCGACGCGTCGGTGGCCGCTCCCTCGCCGGAGGAGAACGATTCCCCGAGCGCGACCACGAAGTTGCGTGGCTTCTGGGTCAGCGGCACGATGGCGATGGCGTCCCACGCCACGTTCTCGACACCGACGTTCGAGTTCTGGGTGATATTGCTCAGTGACACCTGAGGGACTCCGTTGAACTGGAACGTGCCCAGCGGCACCCACCTGTTGGTGCCCTGACGCTGGCCCACCACCCGGGTCTTGTAGCGGTTGCTGCTGATGTTCGCCCCGCGGTCGACGGTGTAGTGCGCCTGTTGACTGTGCGCGCCGTGACTCGGCATGTGCACGAACACCCGCGCCCACTGGTTGAGGCTGCGGCCGAGCCGCCAGGTTCCCGTCACCTTGAGGCGGTCGGCCGCCTCCGTGGCGGCGTTCTGCTCGTGCGCGAACCAGAAGTGTCCGTTCAGGCCGCTGCCGATCTGGTGAAAGTCGATCTTCGATGGGTACAGGCCGGAACTGTTTCCGCTGAACTGGAGATTGAAGGTGCCACTGTTGGTCACCGGAGTGGCGCACGCGTCGGAGCGGACTATCCCGACCGAGTTCGGCTGGTCGTCGACGATCAGCGCCCCGGCCGGCAGGCCGTCGGTCGTGCATCTCGGCGGATAGTGCGTTCCCCGCGCGGGCTCGGCTGCGCCGGGGCTGAACCGCAGGTTCTCGTAGCCGCAGGCCACCTGGCAGCCGGCCTTCCAGTCGACCGGCCAGTGCCACCAGCAGTGGTAGTCGCTGTAGCCGCACGACGTCGAGGTGGCGGTCACCGAGCAGTTGTTCGCGCTGGTGCAGAAGGTGCCCAGCGGCGGCTTGATCGACTGGGTGCGGTGCAGCCGGTCGACCCACCAGGCCTGCAGATAACCGGCGTGGTACTCGTTGGGGTTCCGGAAGTCGTACTTGACGATTGGGTACGCAGCCCAGCCGATCACCTTCTCCGGGTACGACCACTGGTTGGGGCGGGCCGCGTCACCCGGAGACCCGTTGCCCGCATCGCCGTCCAGGAACGGTGTCCGGGTGAAGGGATACTCGGGGTTGGCGATGTTCTGCGACCAGCCCAGGCCCCAGTTGCCGCGGTCGTCGGTGCAGTTCGGCCCCGGCGAACACCCCGTCCCGCCGGTGATGGCCTGCGGGTTGAGCCCGGTGTTGTAGGCCCAGACCGCCGCCCACCAGTTCTCCGGGTTGGCCGGGTCGGCGTCGTTCATGCGGATGCCCAGGTTGTAGGTCTGGTTCCACTTCTCCTGCAGGATGCGCAGCCCCGCGGCGATGTTGGTCGCGTAGTCGATGGCGATGGCCCGCTGCTCGGTCTCCGGGCGGATCACCTCACCCGGCTTTCCCCTGCCGGCCATCCGCATCCCGTCGGTGACCTGGGCGACGCCGTACCCGCAGTCCGCGTCGGCCCAGTTGATGTTCCAGCCCCGCTCGTTCTCGATGCCGTAGTAGTTGCCGACCAACGGGTTGCCGGGCACCCCTTCGAGCGCGTGCCAGCTCGCCTGCCACAGATTCGACTCCTGCGCCAGAATGCCGAGCATGACCTGCCCGGGCACCCGGCCACCGCCCGCCAGCGGGATCGAGGGCAGCATTCCCTGCGGTGACCAGGCCGACAGGCCGGACTGCCGCCAGTTCGTCGGGCGCTGTACGGTCAACGCCCCCTGCACCGCCAGGTTCGCCGCCCATTCCACCTGCCGCCAGTGCGGCTGCTCCACCTGCGTCCGGACGTCGTTACGCGGTACCGAGCAGTAGCGGTCCGTCTCGACGGGCTCGGTCGGCGAGCCGCTGGCCTGCGTGCTCAGCTCACCGGCGGCCCGGTGGGCCCGGCTCAGCTGCGGGTCGCTGCGCTGGCCGCTGTCGGCCAGCCGGCTGGCCCGAGCACCGAGGGCCACCCGGAAGTCGACCTGCTTACCGGTCGCCAACACCTCTGCCCGCAAGCTGACCGGAAGGCCAGACGCCTCGCCGGTCGGCGGTACCGCGGCAGCCGTCCCGTTGGCGACGGGGGCGCGGCGTAGCGCGAGGTGGCCGCGGGTGGACAGCTCGATCGACGGCGGTACTGCCACCCGCTCGACCACCACGGGCAGCGCACCGGTCGACGCGGGCTGCCCGGTCAGGAAGACCCGGCCGCCGGCGCCCCGGGCCAGACCGACCCGGGTCAACGGTCCACGGGCCAACTCCCGCACCTGACCACCGTGCACGCGGCGGGCCAGGGTGGTCTCCTCGTCCGCCGCCTCCAGCCAGCTGATCCCGCCAGCGGAGTCCGGGCGCAGATAGGCGCCGACACCCTGGGTGCGGGCGAGGGTGTGCCGGGAACCGTCACGGTCCAGTCGGAAGATCCGGCCGCCCTCCGCCGCGGCCATGTTGCCACCGTACGGAACCGCCGACGTCACCTGGCCGGATAGTTGCTGCCTCCGGATGACCGTGCCGCGCACCGTGTCGACGAGGTGCACCCGGGTCCGGCCGAGGTCGCTCGCGCCACCCTGCGTCAGGGTGGCGGTCTCACCGTTGCCGCAGCCCGGGTTGTAGTACGCGATGCTGACGTTCAAGCCGAGCTTGGTCACCTTGCCGGTGGCGATGTCGACCACGGCGGAGAACGCACCCCGGTCGAACAGATGGCTCCGGTTGGTGAAGTGCCTCGGCTGGTACACGACCACCGCCCGGCGACCGGACGCGGTCAGACATGCGTTCCCGATCCACTGTTCGCTGTCGATGGTCGGCTCGTTCAGCGTGGCGACGGTCCGCCACGTGTAGCCGGTCCGTTCCTCCGCCACCAACAGGTGGAAACCCCTGCTGTCGCCGGACGTGGTCCAGGCCAGGTCCGTCGATGACCGCCAACCGTCCGGCAGCACGTCGTCGCGCTCCTCGACGGGAACCTGAGTGACCTCCGGCGCGGGCTGCGGGGCGGGATCGACGGCGGCCGGAGGAGGGGCCGGCGTGGCGGGGGCCGGTGCTGGTGCGGCCTGGGTCGGGCCGGCGGTCACCACGTTGAGTCCGGCTGCGGCCAGCAGCGCGGCGGTCACCGCGGCCAGCCTGCGGCGCGGCGGCCCGCCTAAGGTCGGGCCGGCCCAGTAGGGCCTTCGTGTGCGCATTCGCTCCTCTTTCTCGTGGGGATGGACCGCGCCGGAGCCGGCGCGGGGTCGATGGCAGGCGGACCTGCGTCAGATGCGGACCGTGGGACGGACCGCGGGCGGAATCGCTCAGCCGGGCAGGGGCGAACAGCCGGCCGTCCCGGCAACGCCGGGACGTCGGGCGGTCAGATCGCGGTCAGGAAGGGGTGCCGGCAGGGGTGGCCGGTGCCGTCGGCCGCCAGCCGGACGGCACGGCATCCGGCGGGCAGTCGAAGAGTTCCGCCGATACCTTTCGCGGCTGCCCCGGCGAGCGGGTCACCTCGAAGCGGGCGCAGAAGACGTAGAGAGCTTGGTCCTGGGACCAGAGCCAGCCCGAACCGCTGCCCTCCAGGGCCAGCTGTACCTCACCGAGTGAGCCCGTGCCCTCGGCGTCCGGGTTGCGTACGTCTGAACTCAGCTCGCGGGCGTTCGCCTGGACGTTAGCGACGATGTGTTCCAGGATCTCCGGGATGCCAGGTGGCCCGCCGGGCGCCTGCTGGGCCCACTCGGTGGTGTCGGCCGCGACCTGGTCGATGTGGGCCGTCATCTTTTCCCGGGCGTCCTCGTCGGCCGAGTCGACGCAGCCACCGGTCGCCAGCAGGGTCACCGTGCTCAGCAGGGCGACCGTGACCCGTCGCCGGCGTCGCCGGTCGGCACGGAACATGGGCCGGTGCACCTGGCCTCGCCGTACCGCCGTTGCTGATCCCGACCGGACGGGACGGGCCGGCTGCCACCGGTCACCCGCCAGCGAGGAGGTCAGCACTGCCCGGCGTGGAGTTCGGCGCCGGGTTCCCGGTGGGCGCCCGGTGGACGACAGGGCACCACGACCTCGGGTCGCGGTGAGCCCGGCCGCCCGGCATCGGGCGCATATCTGAGTTGACTTTCGAGAAGCCTCACTACTATCCCCCGTTTCGTCGCGTACTGGCATACCCGACAGACAGTGATCCTACTGACGTAGATCACTTTGTCAATCGACGGATCTCGCTTCGCCGGGGCGCTCGGGATCGCCGAACTTTCGATCGTGAAGACGGAAGTTGATGCCCCTGCGCCGGAAGGATATAGACACATCTAAAAACTTAGTTTAATGTCGTCGGCAACACCGAAATGTCACGTCGAGGTGAACCGGCGGCGCGGGAACCCATCGACTGGTGGCCACGACACATGTGGCCCACCATCCATCGGTGGCCATGGCCGACTCGGTACCCCAACCGGCGGCCGACGGCACCCTCCCCGGCTACGGCATCCGGCGCGACGGCGCGCGCCCGCCCTGGCAGTCACTCGTCAGGAAGGGACACCACAGCGATGTCCATCAAGGACACCACCCCACCCCGTCCCCCACGCTGGTTCACCGCCGGCTCGGCGCTGCTCCTGGTCGCCACCGCCGGCACGGTCGCCCTCGGCGCCGGCCCGGCCGCGCTCGGCGGCCCCACCCCGGCCCGGGCCCACCCCATCGTCGCCACCGACTTCCAGCAGGTCACCCTCGCCAAGGGGGTCGCCGAGGTCGGCGAGCCGATGACCATCGCGGTGCTGCCGGACCGCTCGGTCCTGCACACCGCCCGCAACGGCACGGTCCGCCGCACCGACGCGGCCGGCACCACCTCGGTGATCGGCACCATCGCCGTCTACACCCACGACGAGGAGGGGTTGCAGGGCATCGGGGTCGACCCGGGCTTCGCCAGCAACCGGCACATCTTCCTCTACTACGCGCCGCCGCTGTCCACCCCGGCCGGCGACGCCCCGGCGACCGGCACCGACTTCTCCGCCTGGCAGGGGGTCAACCGGCTGTCCCGGTTCACCCTCAACGCCGACTTCACCATCAACCAGGCCAGCAAGGTCGACGTCCTCGACGTCACCGCCGATCGCGGCATGTGCTGCCACGTCGGCGGCGACATCGACTTCGACGCCGCCGGCAACCTGTACCTGTCCACCGGCGACGACACCAACCCGTTCGACTCCGGTGGGTATGCGCCGCTCGACGAGCGGACCAACCGCAACCCGGCGTACGACGCGCAGCGCAGCTCGGCCAACACCAACGACCTACGCGGAAAGATCCTGCGGATCAAGGTCAACGCCAACGGCACGTACGCCATCCCGGCCGGCAACATGTTCGCCCCCGGCACCGCGCGGACCCGCCCCGAGATCTACGCGATGGGCTTCCGCAACCCGTTCCGGATGAGCGTCGACAAGGCGACCGGCATCGTCTACGTCGGCGACTACGGGCCGGACGCGGGCACCACCACCGGCCGCGGCCCCAGCGGGCAGGTCGAGTTCAACCGGGTCACCGGGCCGGGCTTCTACGGCTGGCCGTACTGCACCGGCACCAACACCGCCGCCGAGACGTACGCCGAGTGGGACTTCGCCACCGGCACCGCGGGCCCGAAGTACAACTGCACCGGCGGCGCGACCAACAACTCGTTCCGCAACACCGGTCTGCCCACGCTGCCTGGCGCCAAGCCCTCCTGGATCCGGTACGCCGGCGACGCCGGCAGCCCGCCGGAGTTCGGCGGCGGCTCCGAGTCGCCGATGGGCGGCCCGGTCTACCGGTACAACGCCGCGTCGACGTCGACCACCAAGTGGCCGCAGAGCTTCGACGGTCAGTTCTTCGCCGGCGAGTTCGGCCGGGGCTGGATCAAGCCGATCCACGTCAACGGTGACGGCACGGTGGGTACCATCGACACCTTCCCGTGGAACGGCAAGCAGGTCATGGACATGGCGTTCGGCCCGGACGGCGCGCTCTACGTGCTGGACTACGGCACCGGCTACTTCAACGGCGACGCCAACTCGGCCCTCTACCGCTACGACTACGTCGGCGGCGGCAACCGCGCACCGACGGCGGTGGCCTCGGCGGACAAGACCTCCGGCGTTGCCCCGTTGACCGTGAACTTCTCCTCGGCCGGGTCGTCGGACCCGGAGGGTGGGGCGCTCACCTACTCGTGGGCCTTCGGCGACGGCACCAGCTCGACAGCGGCCAACCCGACCAAGACGTACACCGCCAACGGCAACTACACGGCCACGCTGACCGTACGCGACCCGCAGGGTGCCACCGGCACCGCGAGCGTACGGATCGGGGTCGGCAACACCGCGCCGACGGTCACCATCACCAGCCCCGCCAACGGCCAGCTGTTCAGCTTCGGCGACACCGTGCCGTTCAGCATTACGGTGACCGATCCGGAGGACGGCACGATCGACTGCACCAAGGTCAAGATGACCTACGTCCTCGGTCACGACAGCCACGGCCACCAGATCACCTCGCAGAACGGCTGCTCCGGCGCGATCAGCATCCCGGTCGACGGTGAGCACGACGACGCGGCGAACATCTTCGGGATCTTCGACGCCGAATACACCGACTCGGGTGGCCTGACCACGCACACCCAGCACACCCTCCAGCCCCGCAAGCGGCAGGCGGAGCACTACAAGACCGCCTCGGGCATCGCGACCTTCGACAAGACGACCGCGGAGGGCGGCAAGACCGTCGGCGACATCCACAACGGCGACTGGATCGCCTTCGAGCCGTACCGCATCGGCAACGTGACCTCGTTCAGTGCCCGGGTCTCCTCGGCCGGCGCCGGCGGCACCCTCCAGGTGCGGGCCGGCTCCGCCACCGGCACGGTGCTCGGCTCGGCCACCGTCCCGGTGACCGGAGCGTGGGACACCTTCACCACGGTTACCGGCACCATCACCAACCCGCCCACCGGCACCACCACGCTGTACCTGACCTTCGCCGGATCGGGCACGGGTGCGCTCTACGACCTTGACTCGTTCGCCTTCACCACCGGCAGCGGCGGGACCGGCCCGATCACCGGGCTGGCCGGCAAGTGCCTGGACGTACGCAGCGGAGCCACCGCCGACGGTACGCAGATCCAGATCTACACCTGCAACGG
>NZ_JBFBAO010000067.1:0-23470 GCF_040682255.1 Micromonospora sp. NPDC051296
CCAGCATGATCGCGGCCGGGGATGAGGCGGGCGGCGGGAGCGCAGCTCGCGCGGTGTGGTACCGGGCAGTCGGACGGGGGGCGGCAGCTCCCCGGCGTGGCATCCCCGCCCGGTGTTTCTAGATCTTGGACAGTTGGCGCTCCGCGCGAACGGCAACTGTCCAAGATCTCGACAGCATGTCCCGCATTGCGGGATCAGTGGAGGGGGCTGGCCCGGACGGTCGGATGGACCGCCCTGCGGGCCGATCCCATCTGTCACCGGACGGCTGACGGCCGCGACGACGGTGCCGGCGGGGTCGGCCGGGGCAGCAGCGGCCCGTCGGAGCGGGGATGGCCGGCGAGCCGCAGTCGCCGGCCGGCGGGCAGGGGCCCCTCGGTGCCGGTCACAGCGTCAGCTCCGGGACCTGGCCGCGGCGGCACCGGCGATGACGCGTGAGCTGCGCGAACCACGGAATCAGGAAAGGACCTTGACTGCGGTACGGTGACGCTGTCCGGGCGGGCGCGTGGCCGGCGCAGGCGTGAGGGGGGCGGTACGTGGCGACTCTGTCCGATGTGGCCCGCCGGGCCGGTGTCTCACCCGCCACGGCGTCCCGCGTGATCAACGGCAGCAGCAAGCCGGTCACCGAGGAGTTGCGCGAACGGGTGCTCCAGGCGGTCGCCGAGTTGCAGTACGTGCCCAACGCCCACGCTCAACTGCTCGCCCGTTCGCACCGCGGCGCCGTCGGGGTGATCGTGCACGACGTCTCCGACCCGTACTTCTCGGAGATCACCCGTGGGCTGCAACGGGTCGCCGCCGACCAGGGCCGGCTGCTGATGATCTGCAACAGCTACCGCGACCCGGAGCGGGAGCTGGAGTACGTCGAGCTGCTGCGCGGGCACCAGGTCGCCGCCATCATCCTGGCCGGCTCCGGCTACCACGACGCCAACTTCACCCGGCTGCTCAACGGCAAGTTGGCCGCGTACGAGGCCACCGGTGGGCGGGTCGCGGTGATCGGCCGCCACGAGCACTCCGGCGACGCGGTGATGCCGGACAACCGCAGCGGTGCCCGGCTGCTCGGGCAGGAACTGTGCCGGCTCGGGCACGAACGGATCGGGGTGGTGGCCGGGCCACGGGTGCTGACCACCACGACCGACCGGCTGACCGGGCTGCGCGAGGCGCTCGCCGAGCACGGCCGCGAGCTGCCGGAGCACCACGTCCGGTACGCCGAGTTCGACCGCGACAGCGGCGCCGGGGCCACCGCCGCCCTGCTCGACGCGGCACCGGGACTGACCGCGATCGCGGCGCTCAACGACTCGATGGCCATCGGCGCGCTGTCGCTGCTGCGCTCCCGGGCGGTGGCGGTGCCGGCCCAGGTCAGCGTGTTCGGTTTCGACGACATGCCGATGGCCCGGGACGTCACCCCGGCGCTGACCACCGTACGGCTGCCCCTGGTCGAGATGGGCGCCCGGGCGATGGCGCTGGCCCTGGACGCCGGGGCGAGCCGGCCACGGGTGGAATCGCTCGCCGCCGAACTGGTCCCCCGCGACAGCTCCGGCCCGGCGCCGAAGGAAGGGCCCCTTGTTAACGCCTCGGGTAGAGGAAGGGCCCCTTCTTAACGTCACCGCCGAGCGCTGACCGGTTGCTTCGCCGGCTGGCGGTTCGGGCCTGGCACGGGTCGGACGGCCGGCTCGCCGAACCCATACCCTGACCGGGTGCCGTCGATCAGTCCCACGCAGCGGGTCCTCTCCCCCGACGACGTGGCGGATCTCGTCCGCGCCTCGTTCGGCCCCGGCCGCCGGGTAACCGACTGCGGACCGCTGGCCGGCGGCGGCTTCGCCGCGGTGTGGTGGGCCCGCCTCGACGACGACCGGGATGTCGTGCTGAAGGTCGCCCCGCCGCCCACCGCGCGGCTGCTGCGTTACGAGAGCGACCTGCTGGCCGCCGAAGCCCGCTACTTCAGGCTGGTTGCCGACCGGGCGCCGCAGGTGCCGGTGCCGCCGGTGCTGCACCACGGCCGCGATCCGCGCTTCGGCGAGTGGCTGGTCACCGGCCGGCTGCCCGGGCAGGCACTGCCCGATCTGGACGATGACGACACCGCGGCCCGAACCGACCTGGGCACGGCGGTGGCTGCCCTGCACCGGATCACCGGGGACCGGTTCGGCTATGACGCCGGCCGTACCGGCGGGTCGACCTGGCCGGCGGCGTTCGCGGCGATGATCGACGACCTGCTCGCCGACGCGGCCGACTGGGCCGTGGCACTACCCGCGCCGCCGCAGCGGTTCCGCACGCTGGTCGCCCGGCACGCCGACCTGCTCGACGCGGTGCGCCGCCCGGCCCTGCTGCACTTCGACTGCTGGGACGGCAACGTGCTGGTCGCGCCCGGCGACGACGGTACGCCCCGGATGCGCGGCCTGGTCGACGGCGAGCGTTTCCTCTACGGCGACCCGCTGCTGGATCTGGTCTCCCCGCTGCTGTTCCGCCGCGCCGAGGACGAACCGGCGCACCCGTTCCTGCGCGGGTACGCCGCCGCCACCGGCACGCCGCTGGTCTTCGACGACGGGGTACGCCGCCGGCTGGCGCTGTACCGGATGCACCTGCACCTGGTGATGACCGTGGAGATGCCGAGCCGCGGCATCACCCCGGACAACGACCCCGGCCGGCACGCCCTGCTCGCCGAGCTGCTGGACCGCGACCTCGCCGACCTGTCCCGCAGCTGACCGGCCGGAGGTGCCGCTCGACGGGCAGCCCACGCCGGAGCCGGCCCACCGGCGTGGGCCGGCCGGACGCCGGCTACCGGTCCGCCGGGGCGGGGGCGAAGCGCGCGATCGGGTTGGTCAGGGCACCGACCAGTTGCAGTGCGGCGGACGGATCCGCCAGGTCGACCATCTGCTGGTTGTCGCGCAGTTGCAGCCGGTTGAGGCAGGACAGCGCGAACTCGGGGGCGAACAGGTCGTAGCGGGCGAGCCGGTCGGCCAGGTGCGGCACCCGGTCGGCGTACTCGGTGGCGCAGTCGGCGACCGCGCGCCAGAAGGTTTCCTCGTCGGTGACGCCCTGGCTGGCGAGGGTCGCGCCGAGGAAGCGGAAGAAGCAGTCGAAGACGTCGGTGAAGATCGACAGCAGCTTCATGTCCTCCGGGACGTCGGCCCGGATCCGCTCGACCGCGGGTGGCAGGGCCGCCTCGGCGCTCATCACCACGATCTCCTCGGCGATGTCCTTGAAGATCACCCGCTCGACGGCCCCGTCGCGCAGCACCAGGATGACGTTCTCACCGTGCGGCATGAAGGCCAGGTCGTAGGCGTAGAAGGCGTGCAGCAGCGGAGTCAGGTAGGCGTGCAGGTAGCGGCGCAGCCACTCGACCGGCGCCAGGCCGGAGGCGGCGATCAGCTCGGCGGCGAAGGAGCGGCCGTCGGCGTCGACGTGCAGCAGCGACGCCATGGTGGCCAGCCGCTGACCGGGCGCCAGGCCGGGCACCGGGCTCTCCCGCCAGAGCGCGGCCAGCATCTTGCGGTACGGCGAGTAGCGGTCGGTGGCGGCCTCGTACTGCCGGTGCCGGTAGCCGACGGCGGCCCGCTCCCGGATGATCGTCAGCCCGGTGGACCGGAACACCTCGTCGCCGGCGATCAGGTCGGCGAGCCAGTCGTTGATGGCCGGGGTGGCCGCCATGTACGCCGCGGACAGCCCCCGCATGAAGCCCATGTTCAGCACGGACAGCGCGGTCTTGACGTAGTGCCGCTCCGGCCGGCTGACGTTGAAGAAGGTCCGGATGGACTGCTGGGCGAGGTACTCGTCCGGCCCCTCGCCGAGGTGGACCAGTCGCCGGTGGGCCACCTCCCCGGCGAAGGTGACCGACAGCTTGTTCCACCACTGCCAGGGATGCACCGGGATGAGGTGGTAGTCGGCCAGGTCGAGGCCGAGCCCGGCCATGGTCTCGCGGTACCCGGCGAGTGCCGCGTCGCCCAGTTCCGCGCGGACGAGGGTGTCGTGGTCCAGGTCGGCGGAGCTGGAGAAGGTGGCGTGGTCGCGGTGCGCGGCCAGCCAGATCAGCCGCACCGGCCGGGCGGTCTCCGGGGCGTACCGGTGGTACTCGTCGACGCCGAAGCCGAGCCGGCCGTTGTTGGCCACGAAGCAGGGATGGCCCTCGGTCATCGACGTCTCGACGGTCTGGAAGTCGGCCTCGACCAGCTTCGCCGCGCCCGGCAGCGGACGGTCCAGCTTGTACGCGATGCCGGCCAGGGTGGAGCTGATCTCCTCCAGGTAGACCGGCAGGACCCGGTCGGTGAGGCCGAGCGCGTCGCGCAGGTCGAGACAGAGGTCGACGGCGTCCAGCGGCAGGATCTCCTCGCCCCGGTGCCGGGTGATGCTCTCCGGGTCGATCTCCCAGTGCTCTAGGGTCAGCACCCGCGCGGCGAACCGGTACACCACGGCGCCGGAGCCGCCGGAGACCGCGTACCGGTGCGGGCCGGCGGTGTCGGTGGGTGGCCCGACCGGCTCGGGGGTGATCAGCCGCTCGTGGGTGAACTCGGCCAGCGCCTTGCGCACCAGCAGCCGGTTGGCCCGTTCCCAGGTCTCGGGTCGCAGGTGGGCGACCAAATCACGCGTGGTCAAACCGGTGCTCCTTCGCTACGGTGGCGGCCACGAACCGCTCCCGGGTGCAGATGCTCAGCAACGCCGTCTTCTCCGGCTTGACCACCGGGCCGATGACCTCGAACCCGACCGCCGCGTTGAGCGCGTGCACGGCGGTGTTGCCCACGTCCGGCTCGACCACGACCCGGTGGGTGGCCGGGTCGGCGAAGAGCCAGGCCATGACGGTGGTGATCACCGCCGTGGTGAAGCCGTGGATCGGCACCTCGGCCGGCGCGCAGAGGAAGTGCATGCCCACGTCGCCGGGCTGCGCGTCGTGCAGCCCGACCAGCTCCACCCGCGCCGGGTCGTACCGTTCGGCGAGGAACGCCGCCGCGCCGCGCCACAGCCCGAGGTAGGCGTCGTGGTGCGGGTGCGCGGCGAGGCGACCGTACTCGGCGGCGACCCGCTCGACGTCGGCGTCCTGCATCATCCAGAACGCCGCCTTGGGGTGGGTCACCCAGCGGTGCAGCAGCGGGGCGTCGGCGGCCACGTCGAGCGTACGCAGGGCGAACTCGCCGAGCCGGCGGTCGTGACGGGTGTAGACGACGTCGGTCACACCGTCACCCCGAACTCCTGGAAGGTGATCGACTTCTCGACCGGGTACGGCTCCCGACCGAGCATCTCCCGGATGATCCAGGCGTTGCGGTACGGGCCCATGCCGAGGTCGGGCGAGGTGATGCTGTGCGTGTGGGTGCCGCCGTTCTGGAGGAAGATGCCGCGCCCGGTGTGGTCGACGCTGTAGTTGCGGGCGACGTCGAGCCGCCCGTGGCCGTCGAACCGAAGCCGGTCCCGGACCGGGTCCAGGAACGCCGGCACCTGGTGCCGGTAGCCGGTGGCCAGCACCAGCCCCTCGGTGTCCAGGGTGAAGTCCCGGCCCTGCTCGACGTGGCGCAGCCCGAGGGTGTGCACGCCGGTGGCCGCGTCGTACGCCACGCCGGTCAGCTCGGTGTTGGTCATCAGGCGGGTGTTCACCGGGCCGTGCACGCTGGACGCGTAGAGCAGGTCGAAGATGTCGTTGACCAGGTCGGCGGAGATCCCCTTGAACAGCCCCTTCTGCTCGGCTTCGAGGCGGTACCGGGTCGGCTCGGACAGGGCGTGGAAGTAGTCCACGTAGTCCGGTGAGGTCATCTCCAGGGTGAGCTTGGTGTACTCCAGCGGGAAGAAGCGCGGTGAGCGGGTCACCCAGTTCAGCTGGTAGCCGTACGTGTCGATGTCGCCGAGCAGGTCGTGGTAGATCTCGGCGGCGCTCTGCCCGCTGCCCACGATGGTGATGCTCCGCTTGGTCCGCAGCGCGTCGCGGTGCTCCAGGTAGCGCGAGTTGTGCACCGCGTCGGAGGCCAGGCCGGCGCAGGCATCCGGCAGGTGCGGCGGGGTGCCGGTGCCGAGCACCAGGTGCCGGGCCCGGTGGGTGACGGGCGTGCCGCCGACGGTGGCGGTCACCACGTACCGCTGGTCGGTCGGGTCGTACTCGACGGCGGTCACCTGGTGGCCGAAGCGCAGGTTGGGCAGCTTGGCGGCGGCCCAACGGCAGTAGGCGTCGTACTCGACCCGCAGCGGGAAGAAGCTCTCCCGGATGTAGAAGGGGTAGAGCCGGCCGATCTCCTTGAGGTAGCTGAGGAAGGAGTACGGCGAGGTGGGGTCGGCCAGGGTGACCAGGTCGGCCAGGAACGGTGTCTGCAACCGGGACGACTCCAGCAGCATGCCGGGGTGCCAGGCGACGTCGGCGCGGGCCTCCAGGAACAGCCCGTCGAGGTCGGCGATCGGCGCGGTCAGGCAGGCCAGGCCCAGGTTGTACGGGCCCAGCCCGATCCCGATGAAGTCGTAGCTTGACATCCGGCCCTCCAGGCTCGGGTTCACGGGTGACATGTCAGCCGACCGGGCAGGTGAGGTCGGCGGCGGGCGATGCCGCGTGGGTGTGCACGTACCGGCCGGCGTGCTCGGCGATCAGGTCGAGCACGTACCCGATGTCCTCGCGGGTGGTGGCCGGGTTGAGCACGGTGAACTTCAGGTACTGCCGGCCGTCGACCCTGGTGCCGGCGACCACACCGAGGCCGGAGGCGGCCAGCGCCTCCCGGGCGTGCAGGTTCGCCGCGTCGGCCAGTTCCCGGCCGGGCCCGGTGGGCCGCCACCGGAACACCACCGTGCTCAGCGACGAGCGGGTGAGCACCTCGAACCGGGGGTCGGCGGCGACCAGGTCCCACGCCTGCGCGGCCCGGTCGCACACCTCGTCGAACAGCTCGCCGACGGCGTCCGGACCCATCACCCGCAGGGTCAGCCAGAGCTTGAGCGCGTCGAAGCGGCGGGTGGTCTGCAGGCTCTTGTCGACCTGGTTGGGGATGCGCTGGGCGACCATCCGGGCCGGGTTGAGGTAGTCGGCGTGCCAGGTGGCGTGCCGCAGGGTCCGACCGTCGCGGACCACCACCGCGCTGGAGCTGACCGGCTGGAAGAACGACTTGTGGTAGTCGACGGTCACCGAGTCGGCCCGTTCGATCCCGTCGAGCAGGTGCCGGCGGGTGGGCGAGACCAGCAACCCGCAGCCGTACGCGGCGTCCACGTGCAGCCACACCCCGGCCGTGGCGCACACGTCGGCGATCTCGTCGAGCGGGTCGATGGTGCCGAAGTCGGTGGTGCCGGCGGTGGCCACCACGGCCGCCACGGGCAGGCCGTCCCGCCGGCAGCGGGCGATCTCGTGCCGGACGGCACCGGGGCGCATCCGCCGGTCCGGGCCGGTCTCCACCACCACGACCGCGTCCGGCGCCAGACCGAGCAGCTTGGCCGCCTTCTGCACGCTGAAGTGGCCGGCCGCCGAGGCGATGATCCGCAGCCGGGGCAGCAGGACGCGCCGGTCGGTCGGGGTGGCTCCGGCCAGGGCCTCCTCCCGGGCCAGCAGCAGGGCGTGCAGGTTGGACTGGGTACCGCCGCTGGTGAACACGCCGTCGGCGGCCGGGCCGAGGCCGATCCGGGCGGCCGTCCAGTCGATCAGCCGCCGCTCGATGAGGGTGCCGCCGGCGCTCTGGTCCCAGGTGTCCATCGAGGAGTTGACCGCGCTGAGTACCGCCTCGCCGAGCAGCGCCGGGATGACCACCGGGCAGTTGAGGTGCGCCAGGTAACGCGGGTGGTGGAACCAGACCGCGTCGCGCAGGTAGACCCGGTCCAGCTCGTCCAGCGCCGCCGTGGTGTCCCCCAGCGGCCGGTCCAGGTCGATCGCGTCCACCAGCGGGGCCAGCTCGTCCGGGCGTACGCCGGTGAACGGTCCGGTCACCTCGGCCAGCCGGCGGGCCACCCGCTCGGTGCCGGCCGTCACCGAGCGGCGGTAGTCGTCGACTGTGCGGTCGTTGAGCAACTGGGCCCGGGCTGTTGTGGGCCCGGTCGTCGGCCGGGTCGGCGTTGCCTCGGCGGTGTGCACCGGCAGGGTCATGGACGTCCTCCACGCTCGGCGGATCGGTTTCGGGCAGCCGGAACCCGCCGCCCACGCGTCGCGCGGCGGGTGCTGCGGTTCTGGGAGGGTGGTGGAGGGGCGGCCGGTGGGTGGTCCACCGCGCGCCGGCCGCCCGCCGGCGTCAGGTCAGCTTCTTCGCGCCCTGGATCGCCTTGGCGAGGTTCTCCAGCAGCGGGGCCGCGCCGGCGTACGAGAAGCGGGGCACCGCGTCCCACGGGGTGATCTGCCCGGCCTGCACGGCGGGCAGTTGCTTCCAGGTGGGCTTGGCGGCCAGGTCGGGCGGCTGCACGGCGGTGTTGCGGTTGTCGAGCAGGATCAGGTCGGCCGGGAACTTGCCGGCGTTCTCCCAGCTGAGCGCCTCGAAATAGTCGCCGGCTTCGAGCTTGGTGGGCACCACGATGTCGACGCCGAGTTCGGCGAAGTACATCAGGTCGGTGCTGACCTTCGGGTTGGAGACGTAGAACAGGTCGGGGCTGCCCGAGGCCGCCATCACCTTGATTCCCGGGTTGGCCTTGACCGCCTGGCGCACCGCCTCGGCGGCGGCCTCGAACCGCGCCTTGGCGTCGGTGACCTTCGTCGCCGACAGGTCCGCGCCGAGGGACTCGGCGAGCTGGGCGTACCGCTCGATCGGCTTGGTCATCGGCACTCGGGCGGTGGTGATGGTGACCACCGGCGCGAGCGGGAGGATCTTGTCCTTGCTCTCGTCCGGCACGTACCAGTAGGCGCCCGGGTCGTACATGTGGGTGACCAGCAGCTCCGGGCGCAGCCCGGCGTACTTCTCGACGCTGAACTCACCCCAGACGTTGCCGAGGATCTCCACGCTCTCGATGTCCAGCTCGCCGGCCTGCGGCTCGGCGCTGCCGTCCGCCTTCCTGGTTTCCCCGAAGACCCCGACGACCTCGCGGGAGAGTCCGAAATCGACCAGCGCGGCGGCCGAGCCGGTGAAGGCGACCACCCGGGCGGGTCGGGTCTCCGCGGTGACCTTCTCGGGGCGGTCGTCGGTGAACGACCACGGGCCGGAGTTGTTGCCCGCGTTGGGCTTCGCGGCGTCTTCCCGGCCACAGCCGGCGAGCACGGCGGCCACGGCGGCGGCACCGCCCGCAGCGAGCAGACCCCGGCGGGAGAGACGGCGGGCGGAGACAGGATCAGGCATGGTGTCGTCTTTCGATCAGGGTCGGGGGGACCGTGGACAGCCGGGGTTAGGCTAACCTAACCTAACTTCCTGTCAAGCCCCGATCGGCGTTTCGCACCACACTGGAGTTCACACTGTCCGTCATCGAGTCGCCACCCGACGAAGCGCCGCCCCGGTCCACCCCGCCACCCCGGCACCGCCGCGCCGCGTGGCGGGCCACCGGCCTCGCCGTCGCCGCGCTGGCGCTGCTCGCCGTCGCGGTGCTCAGCATCGCCGTCGGCGCCAAGCCCGTCCCGCTGTCCGAGGTGTGGTCGGCCCTGCTGGACCGCGACGCCGCCGAGTACGCGGTGGTGCGGCAGATGCGGCTGCCGCGTACGCTGCTCGGCCTGCTCGCCGGGACCGCGCTCGGCGTCGCCGGAGCGGCGATGCAGGCGCTGACCCGCAACCCGCTCGCCGACCCCGGCCTGCTCGGCATCAACGCCGGCGCCGCCGCCGCGATCGCCACCGCCGCGGCTCTGTTCGGCGTCGGCGGCGGCACCGGCCAGGTGTGGTTCGCGCTGCTCGGCGCAGCCACGGTCACCGTCGGCGTATACGCCGTCGGCGGCGGCCGCTCGGCCACCCCGGCCCGGCTGGCGCTGGCCGGCGCGGCGCTCAACGCGGCCCTCTACTCGTACGTCAGCGCGGTGATGCTGCTCGACTCCGCCGGTCTGGAGCGGCTGCGCTTCTGGACCGTCGGATCGCTGGCCAGCGCCGACACCAGCACCGTGCGGCAGGTGCTCCCGTTCATCGCGGTCGGGCTGCTGGTCGCCCTGGCCGCGGCCCGGCCGCTCAACGCGCTGGCCCTCGGCGAGGACGCCGCCCAGGCGCTGGGGGCCCGCCCGGCGCTGATCCGGGCGACGGTGATCGCCGCCATCACCCTGCTCTGCGGCGCCGCCACCGCCGCCTGCGGGCCGATCGTCTTCGTCGGGCTGCTCGTGCCGCACCTGGTCCGCGCCCTGACCGGGCCGGACCTGCGCTGGCTGCTGCCGTACAGCGCGCTGCTCGCCCCGGTGCTGCTGCTCGGCTCCGACGTGCTCGGCCGGGTCCTCGGCCGCCCCGGCGAACTCCAGGTCGGCATCGTCACCGCGGTGCTCGGCGGGCCGCTCTTCCTCTGGTTGGTCACCCGGACCAGGACGGCCCGCCCATGATCGTGATCCGCACCCCGGGCCGGCTCTCCCTCCGGCTGCACCCCCGGGCCGTCGCCGTGGGACTCGCCTGCACGGTGCTCGCACTGGCGGTGGGCGTCCTGGCCGTCGGCCACGGCGACTACCCGATGACGCCGGCCGACGTGCTGCGCACGCTGACCGGCGGCGGCAGCCCGGCCGAGGAGTTCATCGTCACCCAGTTGCGGCTGCCCCGGCTGGTCACCGGCCTGGCCGTCGGCGCCGCGCTCGGCCTGGCCGGCGCGGTGTTCCAGTCGCTGGTCCGCAACCCGCTGGGCAGTCCCGACATCCTCGGCTTCACCCAGGGCGCGGCCACCGGCGCACTGGTCGTGGTGGTCCTCGGCGGCAGCAGCGCCGCCCTCGCCGGCGCCGCGGCCGTCGGCGGCATCACCACCGGCTTGCTGATCCACCTGATCGCCTGGCGGCGAGGCGTGCACGGCTTCCGGCTGGTGCTGGTCGGCATCGGCATGACGGCCATCCTCACCGGCGTCAACGGCTACCTGCTGACCCGGGCGCCGCTGATGGACGCGGCCCGGGCCGTGCTCTGGCTCACCGGCAGCCTCGACGGTCGCGGCTGGTCCGACGCAGCGCCGCTGCTGGCCGCCCTGGCGGTGGCGGTGCCGGTGCTGCTCGCCTGCGGTCCGGCGCTGCGGATGACCGAGCTGGGCGACGACGCCGCAACCGGACTGGGGGTGAGCGTGCACCGGTTGCGGATGATCCTGCTCGCCGCGGCGGTGCTGCTGGTCTCCCTCTCGGCGGCCGCCGCCGGCCCGGTGTCGTTCGTCGCGCTCACCGCCCCACACGTGGCCCGGCGGCTGACCCGGGCGCCGGGGGCCAACCTGCTGCCGGCGACGATCGTGGGTGCGCTGCTGACGGTCACCGCGGACCAGGTGGCGCTGCGGGCCTTCCCCGGCCAACTCCCGGTCGGCGTGGTGACCGGCGTGATCGGCGGCGGCTACCTGGTCTGGCTGCTGGCCACCGAGCGCCGGGTCGGCCGGCTGTGACGACCATCGACGAGAACGGAGCAACCAGCATGCCGACCTCCCGGCTCGGAGGCAGCGGGCTGCGGCTCGCCTACGACCGGCGCATCGTCGCCGACGACCTGACCGTCACCGTCCCGGACCGGTCCTTCACCGTCATCATCGGCCCGAACGCGTGCGGCAAGTCCACCCTGCTGCGGGCGCTGTCCCGGCTGCTGAGGCCGGCCGAGGGGGCGGTGCTGCTCGACGGGGAGGACATCCACCGGCGCCCGGCGCGCGCGGTGGCCCGTACCCTCGGGCTGCTGCCACAGTCGCCGATCGCTCCGGACGGCATCGGCGTGGCCGAGCTGGTGGCCCGGGGCCGCTACCCGCACCAGGGCCTGCTGCGGCAGTGGTCCCGCTCCGACGAGCGGATCGTGGCCGAGTCGATGGCCGCCACCGGCGTGGCCGACCTCGCCGACCGGCTGGTCGACGAACTCTCCGGCGGCCAGCGGCAGCGGGTCTGGCTGGCCATGGCCCTGGCCCAGCAGACCCCGCTGCTGCTGCTGGACGAGCCGACCACCTACCTCGACATCGCCCACCAGATCGAGGTGCTCGACCTGTGTGCCCGGCTGCACGAGGAGCAGGGCCGCACCCTGGTCGCGGTGCTGCACGACCTCAACCACGCGGCCCGGTACGCCACCCACCTGATCGCCATGCGCGACGGCCGGGTGGTCGCCGCCGGCGAACCCCGGCAGATCGTCACCGCCGCCCTGGTCGAGGAGGTCTTCGGCCTGCCCTGCCGGGTCATCGCGGACCCGGAGACCGGCACTCCCCTGGTGGTCCCGGCGGCCCGCACCCGCGCCGGTACGGTGACCCGGTGAGCGAGCGGAGCATGCCCGTGAGTGGACAGCGTTACCGCGACCAGTGGGGAATCCCGCACCTGCACGCCGACGGCCCCGGGTCCCTGGCCTACGCGCAGGGCCGGGTCACCGCCCTCGACCGGGCCTGGCAGATCGAGGTGGAGCGGCACCGTTCGCAGGGCACCAGCGCGGCCTTCCTCGGTGCCGACGCGGTGGCCTGGGACCGGTTCGCCCGCCAGGTCCGGCTGGACGACACCGCCCGGCGCTGCCACGCCGCCCTCGATCCCGCCACCGCCAGCTGGGTCGGCCGCTACGTCGACGGGGTGAACGCCGGGCTGGCCGAGGGCGCGGCGCGGGCACCCGAGTTCGCCGCCACCGGCCTGGCCCCGGGCCGCTGGCAGCCGTGGACGCCGCTGGCGCTCTGGCTCACCCACCACGTGCTGTTCGCCGGCTTCCCCACGAAGCTCTGGCGCGAGCACGTGGCGCGCACACTCGGCGCGCCGGCGGCCGGGCTGTTCGCCGTCGACGGTCACGTCACCTCGGGCAGCAACGGGTGGCTGCTCGCCGGAGCGCGTACCGCCAGCGGGGCGCCGCTGATCGCGGGTGACCCGCACCGGTTCATCGAGGCCCCCGGCATCTACCAGCAGATCCGCCTGGCCTGCCCGGAGTACGACGTGCTCGGGTTCGCCGTGCCCGGGATACCCGGCATCGCGCACTTCGGCCACGCCGGCGACGTCGCCTGGGCCATCACCAACGCGATGTCCGACTACCAGGACGTGTATGCCGAGCGGCTGCGCCGCCGGGGCACGCTGGTCGAGGCGTACGGCCCGGACGGCTGGCAGGCCGCGTACCGGCACGTCGAGACGATCGAGGTGGCCGGCGCCGATCCGGTCGAGGTCGAGGTGATCGAGACCGAGCGGGGGCCAGTGATCTCCGGCGGCCCCGACGACGACCGCGCCGTCACGGTCAGCCTGCGTCACCCGCCCCGGGTCACCGGTGACCTCGGCTTCTCGGTGCTGCCGGCGCTGCTGCGGGCCCGTACCGTCGGCGACGTCGACGCGGCGCTGGACGGCTGGGTCGAGCCGGTCAACGTGGTGCTCGCCGCCGACACGGCCGGTGGACTGCTGCACCGGGTCGCTGGCCGGGTGCCACAGCGCCACCCCGACAACGGGCTGCGGATCGTCCCCGCCTGGGAGCCCGCCCACGCCTGGCGGGGCTGGCACGCCATGCCGAAGTCCCCGGTCGACGGGGTCGCCGTGATGGCCAACGAACGCGGCATCGCCGCCGAGCTGGGGGTGGAGTTCGCCCCGCCGCACCGGTCCGACCGGATCCGCCACCTGCTCACCGAGGCCACCGACTGGCGACCCGGGCAGATGGCGACCGTGCACACCGACACCTACCTCGCCGCGGCCGGGGCCCTGCTGGACCTGCTCGCCGGCCTGGACGGGCTCAGTGCCGGTGCCGTCGCACTGCGCGAGCGGCTGCTGGCCTGGGACCGCCGGATGGCGGCGGACAGCGTGGAGGCCGCGGCCTTCGCCGACCTGCGGGCGGCCGTGGTGCGCCGGCTCACCGCCCACCCGACGCTGGCCGCCCTCGCCGAGCCGCCGGCCTACCCCGAGGTGTTCCGGCCCTGGCTGACCCTGCTGCCCCGGATCGGGTACGCGCTGACGCCGCTGCTCCACGCCGACCTGCCCGACCTCGACCGGGACGCGCTGGTGCGGGAGGCGGCCGAGGAGGTCGCCGCCGCCGGTGACACCCGCCGCTGGGGTGACCGGCACCGGCTCGCGCCGTGGCGGGCGCTGCCCGAGCCGACCGAGCCGCCGGGGCCGGAACTGGCCGGCGACCACGACTGCGTGCTGGCCACCTCCAGCGTCCCCGGGATCACCGACCTGTGCCTACGCGGGCCGGCGGCCCGCTACGTGTGGGACCTGGCCCGGCGCGAGGACAGCCGGTGGGTGGTCCCGCTCGGTGCCGCCGGCGCCGGGCCGCACCGCGACGACCAGCTGCCGCTCTGGGTGCGCGGCGAGCTGATCGAGGTGACCTGCGACTGGGACCGGCTGACCGAGGAGCACGATGACTGACCCCCACCACCACGTACGTCAGGTACCCGGGTTCGGCATGGTCACGTTCCGGCCGGTCGAGCCGGAGGCCGACGCCGACGTGATCCACGGCTGGGTCAGCCAGGAGCGGGCCCGGTTCTGGGGCATGCTCGACGCCGACCGGGACCGGGTCGCCGAGATCTACCGGTACGTGGACTCGCTGCCCACCCACCACGCGTACCTCACGCTGCGCGACGGCGACCCGGTGGCGCTGTTCCAGACGTACGAGCCGGAGCACGACCCGGTCGGCGACTGTTACCCGGTACGCCCCGGCGACCACGGTGGCCACCTGCTGATCGGCACGCCGGTGCGGCCCGAACCGGGTTTCACCGGCACGCTGCTGGCCGAGTTCGTCGCCTTCGTCTTCACCGACCCCGACCGGCTGCGACTGGTGATGGAGCCGGACGCCCGCAACGAGCGGGCGATCGCCCGGCTGCGGCGAGCCGGCTTCGTCGAGGGCCCGATGATCGACCTGCCGCACAAGCGGGCCCGGCTGATGTTCCTCGCCCGCCCCGCCTGAGGTGTAAGGAAGGGCCCCTTCCTAACGCCTCATGCATAGCAGGGGTCCCTTCTTAACATCGGGGTGCCGGCTCGACGGCGCTCAGGCCCGTTCGCAGCGGTCCGACAACGCGTAGCGGGTCAGCACCACGTCGCCGATCTGGCGGGCCTCCACCACCTGGGCGCGCCGCCCCGGATGCCATGGGAACCGGCCGTCGCCGACGAAGCGCGGCGCACGCCGGTCCCCGACGAAGAACGGGGCCACCACCAGGTGCAACTCGTCGGCCAGCCCCGCGGTGAGGAACTGGCCGTGCACCTGCGCGCCGCCCTCCACCAGCAGGCGGCGTACCCCCCGATCGGCGAGGTCGGCCAGCGCCCGCGCCAGGTCGACCGGGTCGCCGGCGTCGACCACCGTGGCCAGTTCACCCAGCCGGTGCCGGGTCTTGTCCAGCGAGCCGCTGCCGCAGTAGACGATCCGGTCGGTGTCACCGACGGTGAAGAACCGGGCGCCCGGGTCCAGGTCGCCGCAGCCGGTCACGGTCACCCGGGTCGGTGATTCCGGCAGGCCCCGGGCGAGCCGGTCGGCCCGGCGGTCGGCGCACCGGACCAGCAGCCGGGGGTCGTCGCGGCGGACCGTGCCGGCGCCCACCAGGATCGCGTCGCAGCCGGCGCGGACCGCGTCGACCCGGTCGAGGTCCGCGTCGTTGGACAGCAGCAGCCGCTCGTCGGTGGCGTCGTCGATGTAGCCGTCGATCGAGGTCGCGCAGCTGAGCAGCACGTACGGCCGCGGCGCGGTCGGCGGGCCGGTCACCGGACGAACGGGAGGTCGGCGGCACGGGCGGCGCGGCTGGCCTTCGCCGCGAGGTAGTCGGCGTTGGCCGGGGAGAGGAAGATGCCGGTGGGCACCTGCTCGGTCACGGTCACCCCGAGCCGGCCCAACTGTTCGGTCTTCTCCGGGTTGTTGCTCAGCACCGCGATCGGCCCGACGCCGAGCGCGGCGAGCATCTGCGCGGCGACGCTGTAGTCGCGCTCGTCCTCCTCGTGGCCCAGCGCGACATTGGCCTCGTAGGTGTCCAACCCGGCGTCCTGCAACGCGTACGCGTCGAGCTTGGCGTACAGGCCGATGCCGCGACCCTCCTGTCGCAGGTAGAGCAGGTAGCCGCCGACCTCGGCGATCCGCTGCACCGCCTCGCGCAACTGCGGGCCGCAGTCGCAGCGCTGGCTGCCGAACACGTCACCGGTGAGGCACTCGCTGTGCGGGCGGACCAGCGGCACCGCCCCGCCCCGCTCGACCGTGCCGTGGCCCTCACCGAGGGCGAACGCGAGGTGCTCCCGGCCGTCGACCAGCCCGTCGAAGGTGTGCAGCCGGGCGGTGGTGGCGTAGCCGTCGGAGAACCGTAGCGGCACGGTGACCTGCGTCCGGATGGTGGCGACAGGCAGTGATTCGGACATGGGTCTCCTCGTCAGACGGTGGCGGGTACACGGACACGTCGGGCCAGCAGCACGGCGGCGCCGGGCAGGCTCGCGACGAGCACCAGAGCCCCGTACACCGTCGCGGTGGCCACCCCCTCGGCGGCGGTCAGGCCGGCGGCGGCGAATGCCCACGCGGCCACCCCCTCGCGGGGGCCGAACCCGGCGATGTTGGCCGGCACCCCCATCGCGAGCAGGGCCAGCAGGGTCAGCGGCAGGAGCAGGCTCAGCGGGGCGGTGGAGCCCGCCGTCCGGGCCGCCACCAGGAACGTCGCGAGGTGCCCGCCGACCGCGAGCGCGGAGGCGAACAGCACACCCGCCCAGGTACGCCGACCCAGCAACCCGCTGCGCACGTCGGCGACGGCGGTGCCCACCGCGCGGGTGAACCGGGAGGCGCCGGAGCGCGGCAGCAGCCGGGCGGTCAGCACCACGCCGGCCAGCACCGCCACCGCCACCGCGGTCGCCACCGGCAGGTAGGGCCGCACCGGAGACGGGAAGGCGAACAGCAGCACCACCGCGACGGCGACCAGCACGACCTGTCCGGCGACCCGTTCCCAGACCACCGCCCGGATGCCGCGACCGACGTCGCCGGCGTCGCGGCCGTGGCGCACCGCGCGGTGTACGTCGCCGAGGATGCCGCCGGGCAGGGTGGCGTTGAGAAACACCGCCCGGTAGCAGTGCGCCACCGCCTCCCGCAGCGGCAGCCGGACCCCGAGGCCACCGGCGACCAGGCTCCACCGCCAGGCGGCGCAGACCGTGGTGAGCACGCCGATGGCGAGCGCGGCGACCAGCGCCGGCGCGTCGATCAGGCGCAGCCCGGCCAGGAACGGACCGGTCCCGAGCCAGCACAACAACCCCACCAGCACGGCGAGCCCCAGGACCAGTCGCGCCCACCCCCAGAACGAACGACCCGCCGGGGCGGCCGCAGGCGCGGTGCCACCAGCTTCATCCCCCACGCGAGCCTCCCCGGCATGGCGATCTTTCCTGACTGTACGCACGTAGCCGGGCGGCCGACGGTTCAACGACGCAGGGCGAGCAGGTCAGCGTGGTCGACCAGAACGTCGAGCCGGCCGGCTTCGATCTCGGCCAGCCGACGCTGCGCGTAGTCGCGGGTACGGTCGGTCAGCTCGGGGCGTTGCTCGCGGGCCGCGTCCAGCCAACCGGTGAACCACTGCGCCGCCAGGGCGGCCTGGTCCGGACCGAGCCGCCACGGGCTGGGCCGCGTCTCGACGGTCACGCCATGGCGGGCGAACGCCGCGACGCAGGCGTCGGCCGCGTCCGGCCCGAGCAGCCGGCGACCGTTGACGGTGCGGCGCTGGTGGGCGTTGAACGCGTCGGCGATCTCGGCGTCCAGCGGGTCGGCCGGGGTGAGCCGTACCGTGCCGGTCACCGAGATCAGGAAGAGCGTCGGGCAGCCGGCCTTGGCACACGCCGCCACCAGCTGGTCGATCTCCTCGGCGGTCAGCATGTCGAGCAGGGCCGAGGCGGTGACCAGGGCGGCGTCGGCCAGATCGGCGGCGGACAGCCGGGTCAGGTCACCCCGGCGGGTCTGCACCGTCACCGGTGTGCCGTCGCCGGCGGTGGCGGGCAGGCTGGCCCGGGCCCGGGCCAGCAGCTCCGGGTCCTGGTCGTAGAGGATCCAGTGCTGCGGCCCGGGCAGCAGCGGGGCCAGCCAACGACCCAGCGAGCCGGTGCCGGCTCCGAGGTCGTGCACGACGAACGGACCGCCGCCGGTCAGCGCCGCGCGGACCGTGCCGACCAGCTCCGCCGACCGGGCCGCCACGTCGGCGGGTTCCCGCAGCGCGAGCCACTGCGCGAAATCGGGTGGTAGATCCACGCTCATGCCGCCATTGCCTCCTTGAGCGCCGCCGTGATCCGGTTGGTGGTGGTGGTCCAGTCCTCGAGGGTGGTTCGCCGCCGCCGGGCGGCGCGACGCAGGCGCTCGCGCAGCTCTGCCTCGTCGAACCACCGGCGCAGCTGCGTCGCCAGGGCGTCCGGGTCGCCGGGCGGCACCAGCAGGCCGGGGCGGCCGTCCGGGGCGGCGTGCCCGAGGGCGTCGGGCAGGCCACCGACCGCCGTGGCGAGCACCGGGATGCCCCGGGCGAGGGCCTCGGTGACCACCATCCCGTACGTCTCCCCGCGCGACGGGTGCACCAGCAGGTCGGCGGCGGCGTACGCGGCGGCGAGCCGGTCGCCGGCCAGCGGGCCGGTCAGCCGTACCCGGTCGCCGATCCGGTGGGCGGCGATCCGCTCACGGAGCCGGTCGACGAACGCCGGTTCCCGGTGCAGCGGGCCGACGCAGGCCAGCGTCCAGGGCCGGTCGGCGACCGCCGCGAGGGCCTCCACCAGCACGTCGTGCCCCTTGTGCGCGGCGACCGTGGCGACGCAGAGCAGTGCCGAGCCGGCCGGTGAGCCCGGCGCGGGCGGCGCCGGATCCACCCCCGGTGCGGCGACGTGCACCCGGTCGACGGGCAGCGCGTACCGCCGCAGCAGTTGGGCGCGGGTCCAGTCGCTGGTGGCGATGACCGTGCTGGCAGTGGCCAGCGCGCGTGCCTCGGTGTCCTCGTCGAGGGGCAGGTGCACCAGGGCGACCAGGCGCAGCCGCCGGGCGTGCGCGGCCAGTGCGTCCGGCACCACCGAGGCGATCAGGCCGTCGATCAGTACCAACGCGCCGTCGGGCAGCCCGGAGAGCGCTCCGGCCAGTACGGCGTGCTCCGCTGGGGACGGCCGGGGCCAGGCGCCCGGCACGGCGTGTTCCCGTACCGACCAGCCGGCCCCGGTCAGGCCGGTGCAGATCCGCCGGTCGTAGCCGTTGCCGCCGCTGGGCGACGCCGGGTCGTCGATGTCGCCGGGAAGGATCACATGCAGGATCGGCACCTCAGGCGAGGTTCTCGCCGGCACCGCCCGGCCCGAGTGACCGTTCGTAGCTGGCCCAGGCGACGTGCGACTCGTGCAGGGTGACGGTGATCCCGGCCAGTCCGTAGGCGCCCGCGCCGAAGTCACCGGCGTGCACCCGGTCGGCGAGCCGGTCGGCGATGGTGCGGGCCAGCACCTCGGTGGTGGTGTTCGTGCCGGCGAAGGCGGGTTCGTCGTCGAGGTTTCGGTAGTTCAGCTCGCCGAGCACCGCCTTGAGCTGCTCGATGGCCAGCCCGATGTCGACCACGACGCCGTCGTCGTCCAGGTCGGGGCGCCGGAAGGTGGCGTCGACGACGAACGTCGCGCCGTGCAACCGCTGGGCCGGCCCGAAGACCTCGCCGCGGAAGCTGTGGGCGACCATGATGTGGTCACGGACGGTAACGCTGAACACGGATCACTCCCCGTCGTAGGTGATGAGATGGCAGAGGGCGGGCAGGCTGCCGGCGCTGAGTCGAGTTAGCACGTCGGGCAGCTCGGCGAACGGCGACCGGCCGGTGATCAGCGCGTCGAACGCCGGGTCGGCCAGCAGGTCGAGGGCAAGCGCCATCCGGTCGGCGTAGCTGCGGCTGCCGCGCCGTGCGGGGGCGACCATGCCCACCTGGCTGCTGCGGATGGTCAGCCGGCCGGAGTGGAACGCCGCCCCCAGTGACAGCTGGACGGGCCGGTCGCCGTACCAGCTCAGTTCGAGGACGGTGCCCTCCGGCGCGAGCAGGTCCAGGCAGCGTTGCAGCCCGGGGCTGGTGGCGCTGGCGTGCACCACGAGGTCGCGTCCGGTGGTGGCGGCCTCGGGCGCGGCGAAGTCGACACCGAGCGCGGCGGCCACCTCGGCCCGGGCCGGGTCGGTGTCGACCAGCTCCACCCGGACTCCGGGGAAGCGGGCCAGCAGCGCCGCCACGGCACAGCCGACCATCCCGCCGCCGACGACGCTGACCCGGTCGCCGACCAGCGGCGCGGCGTCCCACAGCGCGTTCACCGCGGTCTCCACCGTGCCGGCCAGCACCGCGCGGGCCGCCGGCACCCGGTCCGGTACGACGGTCACGGCGTCGGCCGGCACCACGTACGCGCTCTGGTGCGGGTGCAGGCAGAACACCGTCCGCCCGCGCAGGTGGTCCGGGCCCTGCTCGACCTCGCCGACGCTGAGGTAGCCGTACTTGACCGGGGCGGGGAAGTCGCCCTCCTGGAACGGGGCGCGCATCGTCGCGTACTGGCTGGCGGGCACGCCACCGGTGAAGACCAGCGTCTCGGTGCCCCGGCTGACCCCGGAGTAGCGGCTACGGACGAGGACCTCGTCGGCGCGCGGCTCGGACAGCGTCACCGGGCGGATCTCGCCCGCGCCGGGCGCACGGAGCCAGAAGGCGCGGGCCGCTCGGGTCACCGATTTTCTCCCTTACCTGCGTCCGGACCGAACCGATCCGTCGTATTTCCCGTATTTCCCTGACAGGGGTCGTCGATCATAAACACGGAGGCACGGTGTCCACAGTTCGAACCGGTCCGCAAATCGGGCTGATCGTCCAGATTGTCCTGCTGGCGGGGCTCGCCGCTACGGTCGGTCTCGGCGTCGCGGGCTGGCTGGCGGGCCTGGCGTACGGTGCCGTGACCTGCCTGGTGCTCATCCGGGGCCTGCGACGCGCCGGTTCGGCCCGGCTCGGCCCGGCCGACTGGGTCACGATGGGCCGCGGGCTGCTGGTCGGCGGGGTGACCGCGCTGATCGCCGACGCGCTGACCACCGGCCGTCCCGCGCCGGTGGTGGTGCTGGTCGCGCTGACCACGGTGGCGCTGGCGCTCGACGCCGTCGACGGCAAGGTGGCCCGGCGCACCAGGACGGTCAGCGCACTGGGCGCGCGGTTCGACATGGAGGTCGACTCGTTCCTGGTACTGATGCTGACCCTCTACGTCGCCCCGTCGGTCGGCGGGTGGGTGCTCGCCATCGGCGTCATGCGGTACGCCTTTCTCGCTGCCAGCTGGGTGCTGCCCTGGATGGACGCTCAGTTGCCGGTCCGCTACTGGCGGAAGGTCGTCGCCGCGGTGCAGGGGATCATGCTCGCGGTCGCCGCGTCCCAGGCGCTGCCCGGCCCACTGACGACGCTCCTGCTGGTGGCGGCGCTCGGCCTGCTGGTCGAGTCGTTCGGGCGGGACGTGGCCTGGCTGTGGCGGCACCGGGCGCCCCGCGCCGTTGCGGCGCTGGTCGTGCCGACCGTGCCGCTCGGGGTCCGCCCGGCCGACCGGGTCGAGGACCGCGATCGGCCGACCGCGCCCGTCCTGTCGCTGCGTTGATGCGGGAGAACCAGTTGTCGATCTCCGACCCGGTGCCCGCTCCGGCCACCGACGAGGCCACCACCGCTCCCACCAAGCCGACCGTACTGGCCCGGGTGGTCACGGTGCTGGCCGCCGCGCTGGTGCTGGCCGTGTTGACGCTGCCCAACCAGCCGTGGCGGATGCAGCCCGGCGCGTTCCTGCGTATCCCGCTGGAGGCGTTGCTGCTCGGCGCGCTGCTGCTCGCGCTGCCCGGCCGACCCCGGCGGGTGGTGGCCGCGGTGTCCGGGGTGCTGATCGGTCTCGTCGCCGTGGTGAAGTTCGGCGACCTGGGTTTCTACTCGTCGCTGGGCCGCCCGTTCGACCTGGTGCTGGATTGGTCGCTGCTCGACGAGGCGTTCACCTTCGCGGCCGAGTCGATCGGCCGGCCCGGCGCGATCGGCATCGCGGTGGGTGCCGGGCTGTTGCTGCTGGCCCTACCCGTGCTGACCGCGCTGTCCACGGTGCGGTTGTCCGGGTTGCTGGTCCGGCACCGTACCGGCAGCACCCGGGTCGTCGCGTCGCTGGTGCTGGTCTGGGCGCTGCTCGCCGCCTTCGAAGCCCGGATCGTGACCGGCGTGACGGTGGCCGACACCAACGCCAGCACGCTCGTCCACGACCACGCCGCCGAGGTCCGTGCCCGGCTGCACGACCGCGAGGCGTTCGCCGCCGAGGTCGGGGTGGACCCGTTCCGCGACGTGCCCGGCGACCAGTTGCTGACCGGGCTGCGCGGCAAGGACGTGCTGTTCGCCTTCGTGGAGAGCTACGGCCGGGATGCGGTCGCCGACCCGGAGTTCGCGTCCGTCCAGCGGGTACTCGACGAAGGCGCCGACCGGCTGGCCGCGGCCGGGTTCGCCGCCCGCAGCGGGTTCCTCACCTCGCCGACCGTCGGCGGCGGCAGTTGGCTGGCGCACGCCACCCTGCTGTCCGGGTTGTGGATCGACAACAACCAGCGCCACAAGAGCCTGCTCGCCAGTGACCGGTTCACCCTGGGCGAGGCCTTCCAGCGCGCCTCCTGGCGCACTGTCGGGGTGATGCCGGCGGTCAACCAGGCATGGCCGGAGGGGAAGTTCTACGGCTACGAGCAGTTCTACAGCGGGCCCGACCTGGGCTACCAGGGGCCGAAGTTCGCCTTCGCCCCGATGCCCGACCAGTTCGCCATCCACACGTTCCACCAGCGGGAACGGGTCGGGCCGCGGGACCGGCCGGTGATGGCCGAGCTGGCGCTGGTCTCCAGCCACTCCCCCTGGACCAAGGTGCCCTCGCTGGTCGACTGGGACGCCATCGACGACGGGGAGGTGTTCCGCCAGGGCATCATCGGCACCCCGACGGCGCAGGCCCGCACCGGTTACCGGCACTCGATCAGCTACACGCTGCGCACCCTCATCTCCTACCTGGAGACGTACGGCGACGACGACACCGTGCTGGTCTTCGTGGGTGACCACCAGCCCGCGCCGGTGGTGACCGGCGAGAACCCCAGCCCGGACGTGCCGATCCACATCGTGGCCAAGGACCCGGCCGTGCTGGAGCGGATCACCGACTGGGGCTGGCAGGACGGTCTCACCCCCGACGCGGACGCCCCGGTCTGGCCGATGGACTCCTTCCGCGACCGCTTCCTCACCGCCTTCGGCCCGGCAACCTGAGTCAGGCGGGTTTGCGGGCCACCAGGACGTCGCGGACGATGGCCTGGTCGACGCGGTGCGACAAGGCGCGCCAGGGGCCGTCGTCGAGCACGGTGAGGCCGGCGGCGGCCAGTCGTTCGGCGGCGGCCTCGCGCCGAGCGACGTTGGTGTTCCAGGAGATGCCGAGGGCGCCGCCGGGGCGCAGCAGCCGCGCCCAGCCCGGCACGGCGGCGGTGAGCAACGCGAGCGGGTCGCGGGCCAGACCGGTCTCGGCGGTACGGCTGCCGTGCTGCACGCCGTACGGCGCGTCGGCCACCACCACGTCGACCGTCTCGGGGCGGAAGAACTCGCCGACCCGGGTGGTGTCGACGTTGAC